>CAMNAQ010000018.1 GCA_946531495.1 uncultured Lachnospiraceae bacterium
AAAGCAGAGTCAGAGAGGCATCATACCTTTAGTGGGGCCTGTGATGGATTTTGATGAAGCGCTTGCAGATGCGGAAAATCTTGATATAAGGCTCATGCCATATGAACTTGCGGGAGATATGTCTTCTACAAGAAGGATATTGTCGGAGATAGGCACCGGAGCTCAAATTGGTATATTCATCGGACCGGAGGGAGGTTTCGATGAGTCAGAGGTGACACGCGCGTCGGAAAAGGGCTTTATTCCCATAACGCTCGGCCGCAGGATCCTCAGAACGGAAACAGCGGCGATGGCGGTCATGAGCTGGCTGGTGTATCTTTTCGATGACAGGAAATGACCGTTGTCAGGTACATTCGGGGGAGAGATCGGATATGACGGAGGCTCATGCAGCCGGATCCGGACACGAAATTTTATGAGAAAAAGAAATACAGATTAAGTGAAAGGAATCCATTATGAAGGGCAGACGAAAGAGGATCGGATTATTTGTCGCATACCCCGAGCTTACACATGTGCGCAGGATCATAGAAGGTATCATGGCACAGTGTGAGAAGTATGACTATGATCTGTGTGCCTTTACATCAAATGTTCATTTCTCGTTTCCTCACAGGAATTACAGACTCGGTGAGGCCAATATTTTCGAACTGGCCAATCTGGATGAGCTTGACGGAGTCATCCTTGACAATGTGACGCTGGTTGGCGACGAGGGAAATCAGATACAAAAAAGACTGCTGGAGCGTCTGGCGGAATATAAGGATCTTCCGAAGTTTGCACTGGAGCTTCCGGCTCCCGGAGTTGAACTGATCGAAAGCGACAGCGAGGAAGTGCTCAGGGAAGAGTGCCGTCATGTCATAGAAGATCATGGCCGTAAGAAGATATGTGTCCTTACCGGAACAAAGGGTAATGAGATAGCCGAGACCAGACTTCGCATATTCCTTGATGAGATAAAAAAGCACGGGCTTGAGGTTCTTCCCGAGCATATAATTTACGGTGATTTCTACTATTTCAGCGGTGATACTCTTGCAAAGGATATTGCTTCCGGAAAGATAGAACGTCCGGATGCGGTTGTGTGCGCAAGCGACTGTATGGCCATGGGACTTGTCGACAGGCTGGCCAAGTTTGGAATCAAGGTGCCTGAGGAGATAGTCGTCGTCGGCTTTGATGCATCCGATGAGGGCGCCATCAATCCTACGACCATTGCATCCTATGAACCTGCCGAAAAGGAAATGGGTGCAAAGGCAGTGGACCGTATCAGGGAGATCATAGAACCCGGTGCTGAGATAATTCCCTATACAAGAAATATGTATGATCACTTCCATGCGGGCGCAAGCTGCGGATGCCGTGTGACACCGGTTTATTCAATGAAACGCTTCAGGGATTATCTGTATATCAGCTCCTACAATCCTGCCGATGAAGAGAATGAGCATGCAACAGGCATAGGCGCATTCATGGAAGGATATGTCCTTGAGGGCTTCACCTCTTCAGCAACCTCTGAGGAGTGTATCAAGAACATCTACAGCTATGCGGATCTTTTGAAGCCGTACCAGAATTTTTATCTGTGTCTCAAGGAAAACTGGAAGGACATGGATAATGAGACATATCACGGATATCCCGAGAAGATGCGCGTTTATGCGGCTAATTCGCAGATAGGAGATAAGAGCTATTACGGGGAAAAGGATTCTGTTTTATTTGACACAAAAATAATGCTTCCGAAACTGACCGAGGAATCGGAAAAGGCATCCGTGTATTTTTTTTCTCCGGTTCATTTCGACGGAGCTCTTCTTGGCTTTGCCGTATTGCAGAGAGAACTGGTCACTCAGCCGGTGATCAATGTTCTTTTCAGAAGCTGGATCAGATACATAAACAATGCTCTCGAAATGACCAGATCCAAGGAAAGACTTCAGGCGTTCTCGGTTCTTGATATGATGACCGGACTCTTCAACCGAAGAGGTATGTATGAGATGTACAGGTCAATGCTTGCGTCGGCAAAGGAGGGAGATTCACTTTTTGTTGCCGTTGCTGACATGGATGGACTTAAGTACATAAATGATACGTTCGGACACGGTGAAGGCGACTTCGGTATCAAGACCGTAAGCTCCACCCTTGCCTCAATCGCAAGGCCGGGTGAGATATGCGTACGAAGCGGCGGAGATGAATTTTTCCTTATCGGCATCGGTGATTATTCACCGGGTGATGAAGCCGAAAGGGCTATCGCATTTTCGGACGCACTCTCGAAGGTGTCGGAAAATGCGGGCAGAGAATACAATATATCCGCAAGCATAGGCTGTGTCGTGTTCGAGGATTGCAAACAGATCACTTTGGATAATGCTCTCAGCGAAGCGGATGAAAGGATGTACAGGTATAAGGTTAAGAACAGAAGACACAGAATGGTATGAGGGCCGCTCTGAGTCGTGAATAAAAAACGCAGTTTGACGGTTTCAAAATGAGGGAGAGGATATATTTTTCCAAGGAAAACGGAAGAAGCAGAGTGTCGGTAAAAGCGGATAACTAAGAGTGTCAGATATGGATTATCCGCGCGGAGATAAATGCAATGAGCGATATTTTGGAATATGCCAAAAGCAATTTATCGGAATTTGAGAGAGGGGGGACCTCCTCCAATCAGATATTTTTTTTCGATTATGAAGGCATAAGATATGTTCTGAAGAAGCCCCTTATGGTTGGGGATAACAGGTCACCGTTCTGGATGATGATGAATTATGTATTTGATTTTTCATTTGAAAGCCAGATAGAAAATCTTGATAAAGTATATAATGTGCTCCGTGATAATCCCCATATACCGCCTGCAACGCTGGTTGCTGCGGATGAGGAAGCGGTGATCTATGAATTTGCCGAAGGAAGTGCATGGGAGCTGGATGAATTTCCCCAGGGCACCAATAATGCTCATATCCTGGGACAGTATGTAGGCTATAATCATCAGGTGAATCACAGAAACTGTGGGATACTCGGAGTGGAGAATGTGAGGGATTTCAGAACCTCGGCTCTGGATTATATGGAAAGATGTATCTCGCTTCACTGGGACAGCGAGACAATGCTTGACAGAAAAGTCAGGATCCTTTTTGAAGACATAAAGGAGATGGATTTTAAGAGCAGCAGATATTCGCTGATAATGGCCGACATGTGTGCGGACCAGTTCCTTTTTACCGGAGAGGATATCCGTACCTGCGTGGATCTTGATGCATATGTTGTAGGTCCGGTAGAGTGGGAGCTGTGTTTTCTTTTCCATCAGATAGAGGATTGGAACAGCTTCAAGGCTGGATATGAAAAATATCAGAAGATGCCGGAGTTCAGGAAATATGATAAATTTTTCTATTTTCTGATGGCACTGAATTCATATAAGAATAAGCGCGAGATGGAAGAATACTGGTCGATGTACCTTTTCAGATAAAATCAATCAGCAAGGAGCATGTGTTAATGAGGATTGTATTTGTAAGACACGGTGACCCTGATTATGTACAGGATTGTCTGACGGAAAGCGGGAAAAAGCAGGCCAAGGCAGTGGCGCAGAGACTGAAAAACGAGGGGATAGAGGAGATATGGGCTTCTCCCATGGGACGGGCGATGCAGACCGCATCTGCAGTATCCGATGTCCTCGATCTTCCCATCAACAAGCTTGAATTCATGAGAGAAGTAAACTGGGGAAGCACCGACGGCTCTGAGCTTTTTTCTGACGGGCATCCGTGGAATATTGCTGATGAAATGGCAAGGCGCGGTATCAATCTCAACAATGAGGATTGGAGAAATGATGATTTCTTCAAAACAAACAGAGTAGTTGAGAATGTGGATATGATTGAAAAGGAGCTGGATGCCTGGCTTGAGAGTTTCGGTTATGTGCGCGACGGCTTTTATTATGATCATAAAGTCAGTGAGGATACTCACAAAACCATCGCTCTTTTTTCGCACGGCGGATCTTCGGCAGCTGCCATGGGACATATACTGAATCTTCCGTTTCCGTATATGTGTGCACTTTTCCATATGGAATTTACGGGGATCAATATAATACGCTTTGACAAGAATTCGGGAAAGGGAACACTGCCGAGACTTGAGCTTGCCAATGACGGAAAGCATATCAGAGATGAAAAATATGTATGCCCCGACCGGAAGTGACATGCCCGGATCTGATGCCGGTGCATCCGGACCGTTCTGAATCATTAACCTGAAAGGCAAATACAATGCAGGAGATCTATCTTGATAATTCCGCAACCACCAAAACACTTCCGGAAGTTGCGGAGCTTATGTGCAAAATAATGACTGAGGATTACGGAAATCCTTCGAGCATGCATCATATGGGAGTTGCAGCTGAGAACTATCTGCGCGAGGCTTCGAAAACTTTTGCGGGGATCCTTGGCTGCAGCGAAAAGAATATATTTTATACTTCGGGCGGTACGGAATCCGACAATATGGCGATCATAGGCGGTGCGAGAGCCCTTGAAAGAAGGGGCAGACATCTTATAACAACAAGGATAGAGCATCCCGCCGTTCTTAATACCATGAAGTATCTGGAGGATAACGGTTTTTCCGTTACTTATCTGGGAACGGATAAAAGCGGAAGGATATCGCTTGATGAACTCGAAAGCGCTCTGACTCCGGATACGATCCTTGTATCTATCATGCATACCAATAACGAGATAGGCTCCCTTCAGCCGGTAGGAGAGGCAGGGAAGCTCATCAAGGAAAAATGTCCCGAATGCTATTTTCATGTGGATGCCGTACAGGGCTTTGGAAAGGCTCATATAGATCCTGTTAAGATGAATATCGATCTTATGAGTGCAAGTTCCCATAAGATCCATGGCGCAAAGGGATGCGGATTGTTATACATCGGTGAAGGCGTCAGAATTGTTCCCATAAGCTACGGAGGCGGACAGCAAAAGGGACTCCGCTCGGGAACGGAAAATGTACCAGGAATAGCCGGAATGGCAATGGCGGCCGGGAAGCTGTACAAGGATTATGACGCGGATGTCACAAAACTGTATGAGCTGAAAAAATCTTTTATCGAAAGAATAAGAAATATTGACGGGGTTACCGTTAACGGACTTGTGCCTAATGATCCGGACATGATCACGGAAACTGCTCCTCATATCATATCCGTTTCGGTTAAGGATGTAAGGGCGGAGGTCCTGCTTCATTCGCTTGAAGCACAGGGAGTATATGTATCCGCAGGAAGTGCGTGCTCCTCACATAAGAGAGCACCTTCCGCAACTTTGGTTTCGATCGGACTTGATAAGGATCTTCTGGAGTCCACGATAAGGATCTCGATGTCAGTATTTACCACAGGTGAGGAACTTGATATTGCTGCAGCTGCCATGGAAGAGACGATCCCGCAGCTCAGAAGATTCAAGAGAAGATAAAGATAAGCCTGATCGGCTTGGGCAAAAAGGCAGGTAAAGTGAATAAGAAAAGAAAAGCTGTTGTAGAAAGAGCAATGCACTATCTTGTGCATAACAGTAATATGGTCACCGTTGCGGTCATGTGTCTTGTTCACGCGACCCTGCTTCTTTTTATGTTTGCCTCGGGAGTTACTCCGCTCGTACAGTTCAATGTTTTGAGCGTTATAGTCTATATCTTTTGTTATCTTTTGTGCAAATCCGGTTATACCCTTCCCGTATTCATAAGCATCATTGTTGAGGTTTCTGCATATGTGGTGGTTTCAACATATTTTATCGGGCTCAGATGCGGAACATACTGCTTTCTGTTTTCGATAGTGCCGATAATAATCTATCTTGGCTGTTTCCTTTTCAAGGGAGCGATGAGATGGATCATTGTAGTGATACTGGCTTTAAATTTTGGATTGTTTGCTGTTCTGTATGTGATGTTTTCCGAGGTTCCTCCGGTTTATGAGCTTTCTCCTGCTCTCAGGCTTTTCCTTGTTCTGTTTTCTTCTTTCGTGATGGTTTTTTCAACGATTTTTTACAATACGATCTATATCTACTCGAGCGAGGTTGAGGTGAACGGTCTTGAGCTGCGAAATAAGCAGCTTTCAGCAGATGCGTGTGAGGATCAGTTGACGGGTCTTTTGAACAGACGCGGTTTTCTTCCTGCAGTCGAGGAACTGATGAAAGATAAAGACAGCCGCTTTTGCATTTCGTTTTGCGATATAGACAATTTCAAGAGGATAAATGATTCATACGGTCATGATGCCGGAGATGAGGTCATAAGACATATCACATCCATCATCAGAAAGGAAATGCAGGGCTGCGATATCTGCAGATGGGGCGGTGAGGAGATAATCATCCTTATGAAGGATATGGATATTGCCGCTGCAGGGGAAAAGATGGAATACGTGAGAAGATATATCGAAATGACACCCACCGTGTTCTTCAATAAGAGGATACCTTCGACCATTACCATTGGGGTAAGCATGAAAAATGATTCCCATAATGATCCCGAGGAAGTCATCAAAGAGGCTGATGAGAAGATGTATTACGGAAAGCAGCACGGAAAGAATATTGTCATCTGGGAAAACGAATAGCAAAAATCAGTCTGTTCCTAAGCAAGAACTCGAGATAATCAATTTTTCATCCATGATATAATCCGGTTAACGGTTCCATGATCAAAATGCAGTAATAAATCATCAGCCGCAGGCAGTGCTTTTATGCGGTGAAAACAGTACGGGGGTACTATCATGAGCGAAAGATATTCACACAGAAAAGCAACCGAGAGGATCAGATTTAACGACGCTGCCGGCAACGCACTGGCAAATGCCGATGTTAAGGTCAAACTGGTCAATCATAAATTTCTCTTTGGAAGCGGAGCAAATGATTTCATTCCGCCTTTTGAAATGACTGAGGAGGAGAAGGCAAACTGTCCGATCCCCTCAGATAAGTTCGATATCATAGACGGGATCTCCCGAAAGTGGCTCGATCTGTATAACTATGGGACAATGCATTTTTACTGGGGCACATATGAGCCTGTTGAAGGACAGACGAGATTTGAAAATCATATGCGAACCGCAAAATATTTCAGGAAAAACGGCGTAAAGGTCAAGGGTCATCCTCTTTGCTGGCATACCGTCTGTGCCGACTGGCTGATGAAGTATGATAATGCCACGATCCTTTCCAAACAGCTGGACCGTATCAACCGTGATGTAAGTGCATTTAAAGGCGTGATCGACTATTGGGATGTCATCAATGAAGTGGTCATCATGCAGGTATATGACAGATATGACAATGCTGTCACAAGGATCTGTAAGGATCTTGGAAGGATAAGACTGGTCAAGGAAGTGTTCGATGCCGCAAAGACAGCAAACCCCGATGCGGTCCTTCTTATCAACGATTTCAATCTGTCGGAAAGCTACCGCATCCTGATAGACGGACTTCTCAATGCCGGTGTTCCGGTATCCGCCATAGGGATCCAGACACATCAGCATCAGGGATATATGGGAAAGGAAAAGCTTGAGGATATACTCGACAGATTCTCCTTCTTCGGCCTTCCTCTTCACTTTACCGAAAACACTCTGATCTCCGGAGAGCTTATGCCTCCCGAGATAGTCGATCTGAATGATTATCAGCCTGATGAGTGGCCATCAACTCCGGAGGGAGAAGAGAGGCAGCTTAAGGAGTGGAAGGAGATGTATGAAATACTCTTCGATCATCCGCTTGTTGAGGCTATAACAGGATGGGATTTTGTAGACGGAGCATGGCTCGGAGCTCCAAGCGGCCTTATCAGAAAGGACGGAACCGCAAAGCCCGCGTATTATGAGCTTAAGAGGCTTGTAAAGGAGGAGTGGACAACGGATTATACCGTTCACACAGACAGTGACGGATATGCCGAAGTAACAGGCTTTAAGGGCGATTATGAGGCGGCATTTAAGAACTCGGACGGTTCTGACGGGAAAACCTCATTTACTCTCGGATGAGTTAATGGCTCAGGTGAGAAGACCGGGAATGCCGGAGGAGGCCAGAAAACTTTCCGAATCGGCGGATGCGATAACTCCTACTGTCAGGATGATAAAAAAGGGTCAGAAGGCCGGGATTTTTCATAAGGGCGACGCTGAGACCATGGCCATCTGCTTCTGGGCGTCGGTTCAGGGTATCATGGAGACGATCGCGATGAATAAGAATATGAAAACTCCGGATCCCGAGTGGATAGTTGCAATGCTCAGATGAACGCTGACATCATTGATCTTCGCCGGCATCATTTATCTCCGCTGACATTATCTCCTCCGTAAGGATCCCTGTAAGCCTTACGCTTACGATGTCTCCGGGGGTAAGATCTCCTGATGGTATTGCGGCCTGAATATAGTCCGGTGTATGGCCGGTCATATATTTTTTTCCGAGTATGGACTTTTCTTCTTCGATCAGGATCTCCTCTGTTTTTCCGATATGTCTCTTCATGTAATCTGCAGCGTTTTCAAGTGCAAGATCAAGCAGGATATCGCTTCTCTTATTCTTGATATCTTCGGTCAGCTGACCGTCCATTACCGCAGCTTTCGTGTTTTTCCTCGGAGAATATTTGAAGATGTGCATGTCGGAGAAAGCGACCTTCTTCAGAAAAATGACAGTAGTGTCAAATTCTTCATCCGTCTCTCCCGGAAAGCCTGCTATCACGTCGGTTGTGATCGCGGGATCGTCGAAATATTTCCTGAGTGAAAGAACGCTCTCATAATAGACATCCGTTGTATAATGCCTGTTCATCCTTTTGAGCGTTTCATCGCATCCGCTTTGAAGGGAAAGATGGAAGTGAGGACAAAGATTCGGAAGAAGCGAAAGTCTCCTTGCGTTTTCATCTGTGATGATACGGGGCTCTACGGAGCTCAGGCGAAGACGCTTAAGTCCGGGTATATTTGAGATTTCCTCCACAAGGTCTATCAGCCTGCTCTTTCCGCCGTAATCTCCTGATGTATCTCCTTTTTCATCAAGATCTATACCGTATGATCCGACGTGGATACCTGTAAGGACTATCTCCATGCAGCCCTTTGAGATAAGACCTTCGATCTCTGAGATTATTTCTTCCTTTGCGCGGGAACGGACGCGTCCTCTTGCGAGGGGGATCGCGCAGTATGAGCAGAACTGATTGCAGCCGTCCTGGATCTTTACGAAGGTCCTTACACGATCCGTGATACTGCTCAGAGTCATTTTTTCATAATCCGATGGAATCCCCAGATCATCGATCACGGCAGACTTTTCATTGCTGTTTTTGAAGAATTCGTCCAGGATCTTTATAAGCTCGCCTTTATGGTTATTACCGATGCAGATGTCCACAAGAGGATCCTTCAGCAGTTTGTCCCCGCCTGTCTGGACATAACATCCCACTGCAACGACGACGGCATCCGGATTAAGTTTTTTTGCTCTGTGAAGCATCTGTCTGCTTTTTCTGTCCGCAATATTTGTTACGGTGCAAGTGTTTATAACATATATGTCAGAAAACTGTGAAAATTGCACAATTTCATAGCCTGCAGATTGTGCATCTTGGATCATTATTTCCGTCTCATATGCGTTGACCTTGCAGCCAAGGTTGTGGAAAGCGATAGTTTTAGCGTTTTTTCTCATAAAAGTTTGTTTTTCTTTTAGCTTCGTACAGCATTGACATTCTTTTGAGGGTCCGATATTATACAATCGTAGCACGGGAAAACGTTTAATATATCGGAGAAATAAGGAGGTACTTCTAAATGAAAACAGTAAAGATTTCTCTTAATTCAATTGACAAGGTAAAGAGTTTTGTAAATGACATCACCAAGTTCGAATATGATTTCGATCTTGTATCCGGAAGATACGTAATTGACGCTAAGTCAATCATGGGAATCTTCAGCCTTGACCTTTCCAAGCCCATCGACCTCAATATCCACACCGAGGGCGGAGCTGAGGATGTTCTCGAGGTTCTTAAGCAGTATCAGGTATAATATATCCCGACTACATTCAAAGCCGGTGGCATATGCCGCCGGCTTTTTGTTTTCTTCATAACGGGCTTTGCCGGAACTTACTTCCCTATCTCTATTACTTCGTCTGTCTCGTATGCCTTCGCGAGAAGATCATCTATGACGTCTGCAAGGAGCAGCTCGTGCTTTCTGATGACGTTAACGAGAGGGTGGGTCACCGGATGCTTTGCCACGAAGATGGTGCAGCAGTCCTCGTAGGGCAGGATGGATGTTTCGTAGGTGTCTATCTTCTCCGATATCTCGACGATATCCTGCTTGTCGAATGCGATAAGGGGCCTGAGAACCGGAAGGGTACATACCTCATTGGTCGAAACGAGGGAGTGGAGTGTCTGGGAAGCAACCTGTCCGACGCTTTCACCTGTAACGAGGCACTGGCATCCGTTCTCGTATGCGAGATGCTCTGCGATCCGCATCATATAGCGGCGCATTATTATCGTAAGCTCATCGTGAGGGCATTTTTCGTAAATTGCCAGCTGTATATCCGTGAAATTGATGATATGCAGATTGATGGGACCGGTATATGCAGAAATGATCTTTGCAAGGTCGATAACCTTTTGCTTTGCACGCTCCGAGGTATAAGGTGGAGCGTTGAAATAAACAGCATCGAGGGAAACTCCGCGCTTTGAGATCATATATCCCGCCACGGGTGAGTCGATTCCGCCCGATAAAAGGAGCATGCCTTTACCGCCTGTTCCGACGGGCATGCCGCCGGGGCCCGGGATGGATTCCGAGTAGATATAGACCTTATCGCGGATCTCAACATTAAGGAGCTTGTCGGGCTTATGAACATCTACCTTCACGCCCGGAAATGCGTTTATGACCGCCTCTCCGACATCGGCCGCAACCTCCATCGAATTCAGGGGATAGCTCTTTTTTCCCCTTCTGCAAAAGACCTTGAACGAAAATGAGGCATCATCGCCGTACATCTGGCGCCAGTAATCAACGCTTTTTTCGCGCAGCAGTTCTTCGCCTTCGTCCTCGGATACGATAACGGGACAGATATGCGCGATGCCGAATATATGGATAAGCTTATTGACGACTGCGTCAAAATCGTATTTTCCGCCGTCCTTGCCGTCGCTGCATTCGAGGAATATCCTGCCCGGTGTCTTTCTGGTAAGGTATCTTCCGGGAATGGTCTTCATTGCGGCATTTATGTGCGCTACAAGTGCGTCCTCAAAGAGATATCTGTTGTTCCCCTTGATGCCGATCTCAGCGTATTTGATAAGAAATGTGTTGAAAATGGATTTGTTCATTCTGAAACCTCGTATGGCCTTTTACGGAAACGATACGTTGCATGTGCCGTGCGTGAGACATTTTAACAGTTAAGGGCGGACTCCGCAACATAGACTTAAGAAGATTTACGTTTGTCCGGAAGTCGAAAAAAAGGGCTGAAAACTTGAAATAGTCGGGCTTTTGGGGTAAAATCATCCATGTATGAGTTTGGGGAGGTGATCTGATGGCAATTGACAAAACACATACTCAGTTTTTTGAGGTGCCTACCGATGATTCGGGAGCGGCTGCTGTTCTTGAAGAGGTATATGAAGCACTTCAGGAAAAGGGATATAACCCCGTCAATCAGATCGTCGGATATATCATGAGCGGAGATCCTACATACATCACCAGCCATAAGGGCGCAAGATCCCTTATCATGAAGGTTGAGCGTGATGAGCTCGTCGAGGAGCTCCTTCTTGAGTACATTGACAGCAAGGGCTGGAACTGAGCGCCTGCCCCGGAGCTTTGAATGTATGGAAGATAAGAGAAAAAGATTAATGGGTCTTGATTTCGGGTCGAAGACGGTAGGTGTTGCGGTCAGCGACCCGCTTTTTCTTGCAGCGACTCCCGTTGAGATAATAAGACGCGACCAGACAAACAAGCTGCGAAAGACCTATGCGCGGATTGAAGAACTGATCCTTCAGTATGATGTGGGTACCATCATCATCGGAAATCCCCTGATGCCCTCGGGAGACGAAGGAGAAAGGGCCAGGCTTACAAACGAATTTGCGGATAATATCAGACGACGCACCGGACTTCCCGTGATCATGGAGGATGAGAGACTTACCACGGTCGAGGCGGATGAGATCATGGATGAGGCCGGTGTTGCGAAAAAAGATCATAAAAAATATGTTGATATGATAGCTGCGCAGCTGATACTGCAGAGCTACATGAACAGGAAAACATATGAGCACAAATGAAAATGAAATTGAAGAAAGAAAGCTTGAGAAGATAATCTTTAAGCCCGAGGGAGCAGATCCCGTTGAATTCTTCGTCCTCGAACAGACCAGACTTGGCGGACGCAATTACATTCTGGTCACCGATTTCGAAGAAGGCGACGGTGAGGCTCTTATCCTTAAGGACATGTCAGAAGACGGCGAAGAGGAAAGCAGATATGTTATCGTATCTGACGACGACGAGCTCGACGCTGTGGCACCGGTCTTTGAGGATCTTCTGGATGATATCTCGCTTGAAAGAGATCCCGACTGAGAGCGGTCTTTTCGGAGCGGGTATCCGGGCCCGGTTTTCTTTTCATGCAAAGAAAGGAAACAGTAATTGAGCATTACAAATAAAGAGATCCCGAATTCCAAGCTTAAGATAATCCCTTTGGGAGGTCTTGAACAGATCGGGATGAATATCACTGCCTTCGAATATGAAGACAGTATTATCGTTGTGGATTGCGGACTTGCATTTCCGCAGGGAGATATGCTCGGTATCGATCTTGTAATACCGGATGTAACATATCTTAAGGACAATTATGACAAGTTAAAGGGTTTTGTGATTACCCACGGACACGAGGACCACATTGGTTCAATTGCCTACACTCTTGCACAGGTCAATGCTCCGGTATATGCCACGAGACTTACGATGGCGCTTATCGAGCATAAATTCGAGGAGTATGACAAGGAGCATTCCGCGCAGGGAGCCAGGCTCATGGAATGCGTAAGGCGCAAGACCGTTTCGTTCGGTCAGTCCATCAATCTGGGGTGCTTCAGGGTGGAATTCATCCGTACCAATCACAGTATCGTTGATGCAGCGGCGCTTGCGATCTATTCCCCTGTCGGATGCGTTGTGCATACAGGCGATTTCAAGGTTGACTATACTCCTGTTTACGGAGATGCCATCGACCTTCAAAGGTTTGCCGAGATCGGAAAAAAGGGAGTGCTCGCGCTTTTGTGTGACTCCACCAATGCCGAGCGTCCGGGATTTACACCTTCCGAAAAGACTCTTGCACCGATCTTCGATAACCTCTTTGAGGAAAACAAAAGATCAAGGATCTTCGTTGCGACATTTGCATCCAACGTTGACAGAGTCCGTCAGATCATCAATACGGCTTATAAGTTCGGCAGGAAGGTCGCGGTCGAGGGACGGAGCATGGTAAATATAATCGATACCGCCCAAAGGCTTGAATGTATCGATATACCGGAAAATACTCTGGTGACACTCGATGAGATGAAAGAGATCCCTGCCGACAGACAGGTCATCATAACCACCGGAAGCCAGGGCGAGAGCATGGCTGCTCTTTCCAGAATGGCTGACGGAACCCATAGAAAGATCACCATAGGAGCGGGAGATACTGTAATATTTTCATCCCATCCCATTCCCGGAAATGAGAAGCCGGTTACAAGGATAATCAATCAGCTTCTTCAGAAGGGAGTTAACGTTGTTTTTCAGGATGTACATGTCTCCGGACATGCATGTCAGGAAGAGATCAAGCTTATCTACAGTCTGGTACAGCCCAGGTTTTCCGTGCCTGTTCACGGAGAATACAAGCATCTCATGGCTCAGGCCAAGATCGCAAGTGAGCTCGGTTTTTCCAAGGACAGGATCAAGATCCTTTCCAGCGGCGATGTACTTGAACTGACACAGGACAGTGCCGTGGTGAACGGAAAGGTGCCGGTCGGTGACATACTGGTTGACGGCTCCGGTATCGGGGACGTGGGCAATGTGGTCCTTCGCGACAGGCAGAGGCTTGCCGCAGATGGTATAATAATCGTATGTATGGCGATAACGGAAGAGGGAATGCTTGTTGCAGGCCCCGATGTTGTTTCCAGAGGTTTTGTCTATATAAGAGAGTCCGAAGATCTTCTGACAGAGGCGTCGGCTGTTGCACAGTCCACGGTTGAAAAGTGTCTCGATGAGGGCGCTGACTGGAATGCCATCAAGACTGCCGTGAGAGATTCCCTTGGGGACTTTGTATGGAAGAATCTCAAGCGTAAACCCATGATCCTGCCGATAATCGAGGAAGTATAGGAGCATATTTTGGCTGATATTGATGAGGCAATCGAGAATTTTATAGCTTCGCTCAAGGATACGGACATATACAGGGAGTACGTAAGCACTCTTGAAGAATTGAATAAGGATCCGGATCTTAAGCGCAGGGTTGATGATTTCAGAAAGAGGAATTATAATTTTCAGCAGTCTGATGAGATAGACCTTAACGAATATGACCAGTTCCGCTCGGAATTTGTCGGATTCAGGGCTTCGGATCAGAGAGCGGATGCATTTCTGGATGCGGAGCTTGCACTTTGCAGGATGATACAGGATGTAAGCTACAGGATCACCGAAGCATTGGATTTTGAGTAGAAGCTGCTAAGAGTGCAGCGTGGAAGATGAATAAGAGAAAGGTATTTTTTTTGTCCCTTTCGGTTTTGGACATGGTGTTCAGGATCGCAATGTGGGCCATAATCATATATTTTGTCGTCAAGGGCGCTACAAGGTGCTATGACCTTGGTTACAGGGTTTTTACGGAAGAACCCGTTGCTCTGGAAGGCTATGGCAGGGACGTTATGGTAGAGGTCCCGATGGATTTCAGTGCCAAAGAGCTTGGGGAGCTCTTTGAATCAAAGGGACTGTCGAGAGATGCGATACTCTTTGCGCTTCAGTATTACGCTTCCGAATACCGCGAGGGAGTAAGGGGCGGAACCTATGTATTCAGCACCGAACAGACCGCGGAGGAGATGTTCAGGCAGATGGCAGAGGCAACAGCGGCCAAGGAACTTGAAGAGGAACAGAGACAGGAAACTCTTCTTGAATCCGCCGAGGAAGCTGCAGAGAATCTGGATGAGCTTGAAAGCACGGATCCTGATCTGGCAGCCGAGCCTATAGACAATCCATAATAAGAAAATGTGGGGGCGTCCGTGCAGGACGCCCTTTCGAGGTTATACGGGTGAATATGACACGTACCGAAAAGTACATAGATCTTGTTCAGGAGTACCTTCCGGATCATCTGACGGAGGTTAGAAAGGATGCGCTGGATAACGGCATCCCGATAATCAGGCCATCTGTTCAGGGGCTTTTGAGATTTCTGATGAGATATTCGAAGCCTTCGGATATTCTTGAGATAGGTACTGCCGTCGGCTTTTCCGCGCTTTTGATGCATGAATATGCACCGGATGCTTCGATCACCACCATAGAAAACTATGAACCGAGGCTCGTTAAGGCCAGGGAGAATTTTGGCAGATATGCCGGAAATGAAGTGACCGGAGATAGTGCGGCCGGATACGGGGACAGACACTACGGCAAGGTGGAACTGCTTGAGGGAAATGCAGAGGATATACTTCCGCAGCTTAAAAGCGAAGGATATGATCTGATATTCCTCGATGCCGCGAAGGGGCAGTATATCGTTATCCTGCCTGAGATAATAAGACTTCTTAAGACCGGAGGAATGCTTGTTTCGGATAACTGCATGCAGGACGGAGATGTTATTGAGTCCAGATATGCCGTAAGGAGAAGAGACCGTACCATTCATGAAAGGATGAGGGAATACCTGAGCACGGTGAGTACTCATCCGGCGCTTTCGTCTGCGATACTTCCGATGGCTGACGGTGTAACACTAAGCTTTAAGAAATGACCCATATGAGGATCTTATCATGATAAATAAAAGAAAACCTGAACTGCTTCTTCCTGCCGGCGGACCGGACACATTGGATGCCGCTCTCAGATATGGTGCGGATGCCGTATATATGGGTGGAGAGTTTTTCTCTCTTCGTGCAAAGGCAAGGAATTTTTCGCCTGAGGAAATGGCTGAAAGCATTGTCCGGGCGCACTCACAGGGTGTCAGGGTGTACGTTACCGCCAATATCATGGCTCACAATGCGGATCTTAACGAAGCGGCCGCATATTTCAGGGAGATGAAAAATATGCCTGAGACGCCGGATGCCGTTCTTATCGCGGATCCCGGCATGTTTGATATTTGCAGGGAAAACTGGCCGGAGGCAGTGATCCATATTTCCACCCAGGCCAACAATACCAATTATTCTTCATGCAACTTCTGGTACAGGCAGGGGGCAAGAAGGATCGTTGTCGGAAGAGAGCTTTCACTTAAGGAGATATCCCAGATAAGGGAGAATATCCCGGATGATATGGAGATAGAGGCTTTTGTTCACGGAGCCATGTGTATCTCTTATTCCGGAAGATGCCTGCTTTCCGCATATATGACTGGAAGAGATTCAAACAGGGGAGCCTGTACCCATCCGTGCAGATGGAAATATTATGTCACGGAGGAGACAAGACCCGGAGAATACATGCCTGTTGAGGAAAGCGAAAGAGGAACATTTGTATTCAGCTCCAGGGATCTGTGCATGATCGATCACCTCCCGGATATGATAAATGCGGGTATTGATTCTCTTAAGGTGGAGGGGAGGATGAAGAATCCCCTTTATGTTGCATCTGTAGCAAGGACATACAGATGCGCCATAGATGATTATTTTGAATCTCCCGAAAAATATGAGGAGAGAAAAGAATGGTATCTTGACCAGATATCCATGACAACCTTCAGGCCCTACGGAACCGGATTTTTTTACGGAAATCCCGAAGCCGGAGGCCAGATCTATGACGGCACATCCTATGAAAGCAAGGCAGTATACCTCGGAAGCCTGGAGAGCACCGAGAAAATGCCCTGTGATTATGAGGGAGAAAATGACACTTCAGTCAGCTTTATTCAGAAGAATAAGTTTTCCGTCGGGGACAAGATAGAGGTCATGAAGCCGGACGGAACAAATCTGAAAGCTGTAGCGGTTAAAATGTATGACCAGGAAGGAAATGAAGTGAGCAGCTGTCCGCATGCCAGCGTACTGGTGAGGGCTGTGCTCAGAACCGGATCGGAAGCAGCTCTTCCGGAGGCCGGGGATGTTTTGAGGAAATGCAATGAAAAATGATCCAAACGAAGAATATGTAAATTATGATCTGAGAAGAAGTGGAAGATCCGGCCAGCCGGGCAGGCCCGGAGGAATGGACGGCAGAGCCGGAATGCCGGGTCAGGCAGGCCGGCCCGGAGGAATGGGCGGTAGAGCCGGAATGCCGGGTCAGGCAGGTCAGCCCGGAGGAATGGGCGGCAGAGCCGGAATGTCTGGTCAGGCAGGTCAGCCAGGGAGAACCGGCGGAAGATACAGCCGGCCGGATCAGGGAGTCCCTGTAGGATATAACGGTTATCCCGGTGCGCCGGGAACAGAAGGATATGGCGGCGGAATTCCCGGACAGCCCGGAGGCGTAGGCGGAAGAGGCGGAAGGCCCGGACAGCCGGGACAAATACCCCGCAGGCGCAGGAAGAGCCACCCTTTTCGGACTTTTTTGCTTACGATAGTCATCTGTCTTTTGATCGTATGCGCAGCGGCACTGGGTATTTCCTTCGCGTTTACAAAGAAAGCATATTCGCTCATGACATATGAGAAGGCCGGTGAGCTTGATAAGGAATCCCTTACCTCGGACGGAGTCACGAATATTCTACTGATAGGAAATGATTCCAGGCTCGGAGGAGAGGACGGAAGAAGCGATGCTATGATCCTTGTGTCCGTGTCGAAAAATACCGGTAAGATCCTTATGACATCGATCCTCAGGGATGTATATGTGGAGATTCCGGGACACGGGTCAAACAGACTTAATGCCGCATATGCTTTTGGAGGAGCAGAGCTCCTTATGGAAACCATCGAGCAGAATTTCGATATTCCCGTTCACAGGTATGTTCTTGTGAATTTCGAAGCATTTGCGAGCGTTGTTGATGCCGTCGGCGGTGTTGACCTGGAACTGTCCGCTGAAGAGGTGGTATGGGTCAATGCTTATCTGAATGAATATAATGAGCTCACAGGCAAAGAATTCGGCTATGATTATCTTCCCCAGACAGACGGGGGGATGATCCATTTGAACGGAGCCCAGGCACTTGCTTATTCCAGAAACAGATATATCGGAAGTGATTTCGGGCGTACCGAAAGGCAGAGAAAGGTCATGGAGCAGATTGTTAAAAAGCTTCCATCGGTTGTCGCAAAGGATCTTGACGGACTTATAGCTGCGCTCTTCCCTAATCTGACCACTAACCTTACCCTGAAAGAGTGTTACGGACTCGTCCTCAGAGCTCCTTTCATCATCAGGTATGAAAGATTGAGTACAGGTCTTCCTCTTGAAGGGACCTGGCAGAACGAGACTATCGATAACATGGCTGTCCTTGGGATAGATTTTGAAGCCAATCGAAAATATCTCAGGGATAATCTGTATTCCGGGCAGCAGGAATGAACAGGGATATGTGGCTGAACGTTAAGATGTGAATTTTATTGAAAAATCACCTCTGAGTGTTTAAACTGTATCTGATATGCGCCCGGTGCCCGTACACAGCATGTGGCATGACACCGCGGACGGGCTTATAACAGTCATTTCACAAAGGAGTACCATTAATGTCTGAAAATGCAGTATCCGAAAATGTAAATATCGAGGAGATATTCGGTTCCAAGGTCTTCACTCTCGGCAAAATGAAGGAACGCCTTCCGGAAGCGGTCTATGAAGAAGTGCGTAATGTGATGCAGCGCGGAGGAGAGCTTTCGAGAAAGTCCGCTGATATCGTAGCCGGAGCCATGAAGGACTGGGCCGTGGAAAACGGCGCCACTCACTACACACACTGGTTCCAGCCTCTTACAGGCATCACAGCCGAGAAGCATGATTCGTTTGTAACTCATCCCGATTCAAACGGAAGGATGATAATGGAGTTTTCCGGTAAGGAGCTTATAAAGGGCGAGCCGGATGCATCATCATTCCCTTCGGGCGGACTCAGAGCTACATTTGAGGCAAGAGGATATACGGTATGGGATATCACATCCCCTGCATTTCTCAAGGAGGATGCTACCGGAGTAATACTCTGCATACCCACCGCTTTCTGTTCATATACGGGAGAGGCTCTTGATAAAAAGACTCCGCTTCTTCGTTCCATGGAGGCAGTTTCCGAGCAGGCTCTTCGTATTGTCAGGATATTCGGAGATACAAAAGCCACCAAGGTCACTCCTTCGGTCGGACCCGAGCAGGAGTACTTCCTTGTGGACAGGGCAAAGTATCTGAGACGTCCCGATATGGTATTTGCGGGAAGAACGCTCTTTGGCGCACCGGCTTATAAGGGCCAGGAAATGGATGACCACTATTTCGGTGCGATAAGAGAGAGGGTTGGAGCCTTTATGAAGGATCTCAACCTCGAACTCTGGAAGCTTGGTGTTACAGCCAAGACCCAGCATAATGAAGCAGCTCCTTCACAGCATGAGCTTGCTCCCATTTATGAGACGGCCAATATAGCTGTCGACCATAACCAGATAATAATGGAGACAATGAAGAAGGTTGCAGAGCGCAGGGGACTTCATTGCCTTCTCAATGAAAAGCCCTATGAGGGCGTTAACGGATCCGGTAAGCATAATAACTGGTCGCTTACAACGGATACAGGAGTCAATCTTCTTGATCCCGGATATACCCCCGAGGCTAATGTGCAGTTCCTTCTTGTTCTTGCCTGCATACTTAAGGCGGTTGATGATCATGCCGATCTTCTCAGACAGAGCGCCGCAAATGTAGGAAACGAGCACAGACTCGGAGCTGACGAAGCGCCTC
Organism: uncultured Lachnospiraceae bacterium; assembly: GCA_946531495.1. GTDB lineage: Bacteria > Bacillota > Clostridia > Lachnospirales > Lachnospiraceae > AC2028. Next base: position 19,733 of record CAMNAQ010000018.1, read on the forward strand.
CCGCCATCATTTCCGTATTCCTCGGAGAGCAGCTGGAGGATGTCGTAAGACAGCTTATAGAAACCGGTGCCGCAGATCATTCGATCCATGGAGGAAAGTTAAAGACCGGTGTTTCGACTCTTTCCGATATCGAAAAGGATGCAACCGACAGAAACCGTACTTCACCCTTTGCCTTTACCGGCAATAAATTTGAGTTCCGTATGGTCGGAAGCTCCGATTCTATTGCAGATGCCAACACTGCGATCAACACGATAGTTGCGGAGGCATTCTGTGATGCTGCCGATGTTATAGAAAAGTCAGACAATGTTGAGCTTGCCGTCCATGATCTTATCAAGGAATATCTGACCGATCATGCCCGTATAATCTTTTCCGGCGACGGATATTCGGAGGCATGGGTTGAGGAAGCCGCAAGAAGAGGCCTTCCCAATATCCGCTCAATGGTGGATGCTGCTTCTGCACTTACCACCGAAAAATCGGTAAAACTTTTTGAAAGATTCGGGATCTATACAAGGGTTGAGCTTGAATCACGTGAAGAGATCGTCTACGAGACATATTCAAAGAGCATCAATATCGAAGCAAGCGCAATGACGGGTATGGCAAGGAAACTCTATATCCCCGCTGTTGTAAGATACGAGAAGACTCTTGCGGAAACTATTAATTCAGTAAGGGATGCAGGCGGAGATGTAACCGCTCTTTCGGCTATACTCGGAGAGATCGGAACACTCCTTGCATCGGTGCTTAAGGCGACCGAGGAACTTGAAAAGATCGTTTCTGATGCAAAGTCAATGCCCTTCGGCAAGGAACAGTCCGTATGCTACAGAGATAAAGTTGTCCCTGCAATGGCTGCTCTCAGAACACCCGTTGACAAGCTGGAGACATTAGTGGACAAGAGATCATGGCCTGTTCCCACATACGAAGATCTTATGTTTGAAGTATAAAACCGTAAAGGCGGTTAAGGAGTGTTTTATGGATCGCATTACATCCGGATTGCTTATATATGGCGGAATGCCTGAAGACTCAATACTTATGCAGCTTTCACATGTATGCAGGAGAGTGAGGAGCGGAGAGTATGATCTTGGAGAAGTCACATCCATCGTATATGCGCAGATAAAACGTATCCTTGAGATCTCAACGGATTATGCATTCGATAAAAACCTCTGGCAGAATTATCTGACCTATCTTCTTGTAACGGCTGAGAATCCCTTTACCCTGACCGCGGAGAAGACCGGAGGAAGCGACGGAAGTGTCAATCATTTTGCAAAAAATGATTTTGCCGCATTTATCGAACTGTTTCATTATGATTTTTCATGGCTTGAGGACATACTTCAGACCGATGTATTTACATGTATCACCAATTACAGGGCTATCGAAAAGCCCGCTCTCATGTATAACGGCAATGTGAGCGAGAAGGTAAGGGCACTGAGCGATAAGCTTGCGGATGCGAAGGATGCTGAGGAGTTCTTTAAGGTGATCACCGGCTTTTATCGTGATTACGGTGTGGGAATGTTTGGACTTAACAAGGCGTTCAGGATCGCTGAGGCAGATGACGGAAGCGTCATTTTTAAGCCTGTTGCTAATATGGAGCATGTAGTCCTTTCCGATCTTCACGGTTACGAGCTTCAGAAGGAGAAACTCATCTGCAATACGGAAGCATTTGTTGAGGGAAGAAGAGCAAATAATGTTCTGCTTTTCGGCGACAGCGGTACGGGAAAATCCACGAGCATCAAGGCCATAGTAAATGAATATTATGACCGCGGTCTGAGAATGATAGAGATCTACAAGTATCAGTTCAGGAATCTGAGCCAGCTGATCAGCCAGATCAAAAACCGTAATTACAAATTCATCATCTACATGGATGATCTTTCATTTGAAGAGGATGAATCGGAATATAAATTCCTTAAGGCTGTTATAGAGGGCGGACTTGAGACCAAGCCTGCCAATATACTGATCTAT
>CAMNAQ010000019.1 GCA_946531495.1 uncultured Lachnospiraceae bacterium
CGATGGTTCCAAGATCCATGAGGCATGAGAACTTATCCGGACGGTCTGCGAACAGATCCTTCCTGGTGTTCATGTATTCTTCGAATGACTTCTCAAACGCAGCCTTATATGCACCGTCGTCAAATGTCACACCGGTAAGCTCTGTAGAGAAGGTGGTATGACGGCAGTGATCGGACCAGTATGTATCAAGCACTCTGATCTCGGTAACAGTGGGATCACGGTGCTCGTCGTTTTTGAAATAATTCTGGATATGAAGGAAATCCTTGAAGGTCATTGCAAGTCCGAGAGAATCATAGAGCTTCTTGAGCTCATCCTCGGAAGCCTCAGCGAATCCGTCAAAGGTCTTAACATCATCAGGTTCGGGATAATTGACCACAAGAGTATCCGGTTTGTCCATTCCGGCCTCTCTCGAATCGACGGGATTTATAACATATCCCTTGATACGGTCAAATTCATCATCCGTTATATCACCCACTACCGCATAGCATACGGCTGTACGGATGATGGGATCTTCATTCTCGTTAAGAAATCTTACGCACTGAACAGCAGAATCCGCTCTCTGGTCGAACTGTCCGGGAAGGAACTCGACAGAGAACACTTTGTCCCCCGCAGATGCAGGAAGCTCTTCCATATAGAGATCATCTACAGGAGGCTCCGAGAACACGGTCTTGCACGCATCCTCAAAGGTTGCATCGGAGATGTTCTCGGAATCATATCTGATGAATACCCTGATATCCTCGATCTTGATACCGAGGAAATTCCTGATGTCGTGTCTCAGGTGCCTTGCCTGTACGGCATACGGTTTTTTCTTTTCTACATAGACTCTTCTGACGCTCATAGTAATCTTGCCTTTCTTTGTTACTTTCCTTAAAAAAGGCCCCAGAAAAGTGATCCCCTTCTGAAGCCATTTTGTATTATAAGATCATAATGCTGTCATGCATCTACCCCAAGAGACTGCAGGATGAAAAGTATCTGTCTGTCGAAAGAATCAGGCGAAACACCAAGTGTCAGCGATGTAGCCTTCATTCCCTCGATAAGATAAACGATATTGAGAGCTGCAGTAAGAGGATCGTCACAAACAAACTCTCCGCTCTCGACACCTATCTCGATCAGCTTGCTGATCATCTTTACGTTTCCGTCGAATTTCTTTTTATAGACATTATCACCCTTGGCAGGCCTTAAGTCGAAATAGAACTCGTAATATGCACGGTTCAGATTATTCTTTTTCCTGAACAGTTCCTTTTTCTCCTCCTGAAGGAAAAGAAGAAGGATATCCGCAGCCGTTGCGTCATCACTGATCAGTTCGGTGAAATCCTCCCCCGATGCAAACTGTGACTTCATCACATCGATAAAGAGATCCGTGGTACTTTCATAATAGAGATAAAGACCGCCTCTGGAAATATCGCAGGCATCGACCACATCCTTCATGGTCACATTCTTGTAGCCTTTTTCCGCAAAAACCTTTGCCGCCACATCGATTATGTACTGCTTTTTCTGAATTGACTTGTCACCCATCTGAAATCTCCCAAACCCTCCTGAAATAAGTGATAGTGTTAAGTTATGGTATTACTGTCCCAGTAGTCCGTGATCTCTCTCATCCTGCTTAAGGTCAGATAAAAGATCTGTTCGGTGATCCCTTCTTTCCAAAGCACCGATCTTGTACGGCCTCCGAGAACATATTTACTTAAGATACCACACAAGCTGTCCCAGTCCTTCCATGTCGCGCCGACTATAAATCTGCGCTCCTGGTCATGGGTCTTAAGCCCCTTTCTGGAATAGACATAAGGATAGTTGCGGTCCATCAGTCCCGATACGTTACAGGCCTTGATAAAACTCATCAGCTCCGAAGAATAAACAGGAAAAGAAATACTGTTATCTCCGACACCTTCGCCTGAATAATTGCTCACAACAGCTTTTTCAGTAGCTGCCTGAAGCCAGGGAAGATAATCCGTAAGAGGGGTTATCTTCATCTTGTAATCCTGCATCAAGGCGCGGAGGTATTCAGATGAATCATTTACATTTCCCATAAAAGCTCCTGATACCGGTGCCCCACAAGGCGGGGCAGACACTGAATATTCTACCATATTTTAACGATTTGTACAGAAGAGTTTAGATGGCAGAACTGCACGTTTATTAATATCTGGTGATCAGATACTGGAATCCGGCATCGATCTCAGACCATCTGAGAAGTCTTCCCCAGTGAACAGAGCTGTTGTAATTTCCCTCGGTACAGATGACTCCTTCGGGAGTAACCTGCCATACTACAACGGAATGCTCACCGTATCTGTGCGTATATCTGAGGATATCACCGACGTGGAAATTGGAATGTGAGCCGTCATAGATATATCTGGCATTAGGTGTATCACCGAAAACATAATCATTTACGAGGAATGCATATCCCGCGCACTCGTATCCGTAATAGTAAATATTGGAAAAGCCCTTGTAAAGGTATGAACCGACAGAATAATCCCAGCGCATGCCCTCGGGATAAACTGTCTGCAGGGAAGCGATCCTCTGATATGCTTCAGCTTCGGTTATACCCTGAGGAGATACCACCTGCGCAGGAGCAGCAGATGCGCTTGCAGCGGCACGTGGAAGTCTTCCTTCCGCCATTCCGCAGATCTGATAATGCATGAAAAGAAGATCAGGATTATTTCCGAATGTGGCAACGACATCAGGATACGCAGCAGCATAAAAGACGGGGTCGAACTCGGTTCCGTCAGGAAGAGTGTATGCACTGTTTGCAACAGGTGCGGCAGTCGCAGCAGCTGAAGGTGAATAAGGAAGACGTCCCTCATTTTTTCCAAAAAGCAGATAATGCTGATAAAGGATCGCTTCACCGGTTCCAAAAACACTCTTAACATCAGGATTCTGAGCTGCATAATACTCCGCATCAAAAAGTCCTCCGTCCGGCATCGTCCTGGGCGCTGCGTTTACCTTAAGGCCTCCGGCCATGACGCAGACAAATAATGCGATCACAAACGCAAAATACTTTACCGCTCTGCCCAAAATGCTTTTCTTCATAGTTCAGTTCCCCTTTCCGCTAAAAACTATACATCCTCACGATCAGTACCCGATTCTCCGCCTTCTCCGCGGATCTTGCCCAGCACGGACCGGTCTCCGTCATTGATATCAAGAAGAGTTTCAAGACTCTGTAAAAAAAGCCTCTCACGGTGCCATCTGTTATTCTCTTCCCTGTCCATATAAGCTTTAAAATGGTCCACCTGCCATGCTATGGCATCAGCAATCGTTATACCTTCAGGCGAAAACTCACCGAGAAGCGAGCCGTTCTCGCACCACCAGACAAGCTCCTTCATCACACCGTCGCAGGAAACAATCCGCCTCCACAGCTCCTCACTTCCGCCGATGGCAATTATATATTCATGAAGCTTATTATCATCGATCATATCTTCACCCGTCCTGCCCTTCTTTTATAACATCGATGATAAAGGGCGGTCTGTTCCTGGATGCATCAAGCGCTCTCCATATATATTCCCCGATGATGCCTATCATCGTCATAATCATTCCGAAACCAAGAAGAACGATACACATCAGCGATGACCATCCGGCTATGGGCGTCCCTACCGTAAAATATTCCACGAGCACGGATATGAAAATGATCAGGGCGAACAGATCAAAGATAAAGCCGGCATACATCATCATGCGAAGGGGAGCATATGAAAAGCTGAGGATGGAATCCATGACAAGCTTTATCTTCTTGCCCATGGTCCATCTGCCCTTGCCCTTTTCTCTTTCCTGTCTGTCAAAATAGATTATATCAGTCTGAAAACCGAGCCACATGACCTGAAGAGTAAGGGATGAATTCTTCTCATTCAGTCTGATCAGTTCATTTATCGCCTTACGCCCCACAAGATAACAGTCACAGCCTCCGATAGGCATATTCTTATTGACCATCTTACGGATCATCCCGTAATACATATTGGCAAAAAGCACATAAAAGGGATTATCCTTTCTGGTACGTCTCGCAGCCAGAACTATCTCATTTCCCTTTTTCCAGCTTTCATACATTTCAAGGATAAGCGAAGAATCCTCCTGAAGATCGGCCTGCTTGGTAACCGCGCAGTCTCCGGTGCAAACACTGAGTCCCGCAAAAAGTGCGGCATGCTCACCAAAGTTACGTGACAGCTTCACGCACTTTACGTTCGGATCGGATCTCCTGATATCATTCATGATCTTCCAGGAATCATCGCCGGAACCGTCATCCACAAAAACGATCTCATAGTCTCCGACAGTTCCAAGAACCTTGGCTTTCATATCGTCATAAAGATCCATGAGAGTATCGGAATTATAATAAACAGGAACAATTATGGAAATCTTACTCACTTCGCACTCTCCCTGACAATCTTCTTGTATTCCTCAATGTCCCTGACATATTCGCTCTCATCATAATGGGTGCTTGCAAGACACAGAAGAACGGAATCTTCACTGAAATCGTACATCTCCTTCCATACCATGCTGGGAAGGTATATGCCGGTTTTGGGCCTGTTAAGGCTGTATATGATCTCATTGCCTTCTCCGTCAAGGACCTTAACCTTACTCGAGCCGGCAACATTTATAAGCACAAATTCGGAAACACGGTTCGCGTGGCATCCTCTGATAACATCGCGATCCGATCCGTATATATAGAAAACTCTTTTTATATCAAAGGGAATATCACTGCCTGCCTCGGCAATGACCAGATTACCTCTTTCATCTCCGCGTTCGGGCAGCTCAAGCATTCTGACAAGATCTATGTTGTGCATATGCATCCTCCAAAAAATGACTATTTGATTATACCACACTTTATGGCCATACTTCCACGGCGCACTTATATCAGCATGCCCGGACTTATATCGGCATGCCCGGAGTTATACCGGCATGCCCGGATGATGCATCAGGGCAGTCAGGCGTTAATAGCGTAAAAGATAAAAAAAAGGCGTTTTCCGTTGTTCGGATAACGCCTTTGTAAAAGCAGGGGAAGAGAGGATCGAACTCCCATCAACGGTTTTGGAGACCGCCGCACTACCATTGTACTATTCCCCTATCCGGTCGTAAAAAACGACCGAAGTTGATTATACACAAAGTTATTCCATGAAGCAAGAAAAATTTTTAATCCGGTCACACAACATGATCGGAAGCCTCTCTTACGTTGGAAACACCTATGATATGAGTATTCCTGCCGGCAGCCTTTTCAGCCTCCTTAAGAGTCGAGGCAGGAACGATTATGGTATTAAAGCCAAGCCTGACAGCCTCCGATACCCTCTGGGATACCTGGGATACGGTCCTTACCTCGCCGGAGAGGCCAACCTCGCCGAATGCCACAACATCCGGAGAAATGCTTTGATTCTTAAATGAAGAAACCATCGCAAGAACTATCGCAAGATCCAGCGCAGGCTCCGTTATCTTCATACCTCCGGTCAGGTTCACATACGCATCGCAGTCCCCAAGGTGCATTCCGCATCTCTTCTCCAAAACTGCCATAAGAAGATTGACCCTGTTATAGTCAACGCCCGAAGCCTGTCTTCTGGGAACGCCCAGATTGGATCTGCATACAAGACTCTGGATCTCTATGAGTATCGGTCTTGTTCCCTCCATGCTGCAGGAAACAATGCTTCCGGATGAATCTAAGGGGCGTCCGTCAAGGAGATATTCCGAGGGATTTGTTACCTCCGTAAGCCCCTCACTCCTCATCTCAAAGACACCGATCTCATTGGTGGAGCCGAACCTGTTCTTAACTCCTCTTAATATCCTGTATGAAGCATGTCTGTCGCCTTCAAAATAGAGAACGGTATCCACCATGTGTTCAAGAACTCTGGGGCCTGCAACAGTGCCTTCCTTGGTAACATGCCCGACTATAAAAACCGATATCCCGAGTATCTTGGACAGCTGCATCAGAACCTGCGTGGATTCCCTTACCTGTGATACCGAACCCGGAGCAGAAGAAACCTCTTCGTTGTACATCGTCTGTATGGAATCGATAACGCAGATATCCGGCTTCATATTCCGTAATACTTCCGATATGACATCAAGGCTGGTCTCGCAGAGAAGATTCATATCTCCGGAAAAGTCACCTATCCTGTCGGCTCTCATCTTGATCTGGGCCTTGGATTCCTCTCCGGATACATAAAGTATCCTGCGCCCGGCAGCGGCCATATTACGGCACACCTGAAGAAGGAGTGTGGACTTTCCAATTCCCGGATCGCCGCCTATGAGTGTCAGGGATCCCTGCATCACTCCTCCGCCGAGAACTCTGTCAAGTTCACCTATACCGGAAGACATTCTGGTGCCTTCGGAAAGCGTCACATCCTTCAAAAGGACAACATCGGATGAGAGTGTGCCTCCGTGTCTGCTTACGGCAGCGGAAGCTATCCTGAAAGAAGCACTTCCGGCATCACCCTTTTTTACAGGCTCCTCAACAAAGGTATTCCATTCATGGCATCTGGGACACTGGCCCATCCATTTTGCGGATTCATATCCGCAGCTTTGGCAAAAATATAGATTTGTCTGCTTGCCCTTCGCCATCTTATGCTTTCTTGACTGCTACAAATACTTTCTTATCACCGGACAAATCGAGCGAAAGACTGAGCTTTCCGCCGAGTCCCGTCTTGACGGCGCCTGTATCATTGCCGTCTTCGCTGATCTGATAAAGTGTATCATCCTGAAGTCCCAGAGTGATGGATACTGCACCCTTTCCGCTGACGCTAAATTCCATGCCGCCCGCAGTCTCTTTAAATCCGGTAACGGTGGTTCCGGGTACGGACTCATATACAAACAGACCGTTTTTCTCGAATCTTGTTATATCAGCATATGTTTTTACTTTGAGAAGATCTCCTCCGAAAGGGAAATCCTCGACCTTGGTCTTCTCTCTTAAAGTGTGATCTCCGAAAGCTACGGTTCCGTTATCTTCGGAATACAGTATCTCAGCCATTGTTTTTTCCTCCGTTTTTTGTTGCAGGCTTACTTACCTTAAAGTTCACATCTGTGCCCGAATAAGAGCATGTTACGCTGTCACCGGGTTTAACATTCTTCTTTAATATCTCTTCCGCCAGTCTGTCCTCGACTACATTCTGTATGGCTCGCTTCAGGGGTCTTGCGCCCATCTTCCTGTCAGCATATTTTTCTATCAGATGCTTCTTGATGGACGGAGCAAGCTTCAGATTGATATCCATCTGCTCCTTACACCTTGTTGCAAGCTGTGAAGCCAGAAGATCCACGATATCCTTGAGATTCTGATCACTGAGCTGGCTGAAGACGACTATATCATCAATACGGTTGATGAATTCAGGCTTGAAGACTCTCTTCACCTCTTCCATGACGCCCGATTTCATTCTCTCATAATCAGCCTTTTCTCCTCCGGATGATGCCCCGAAGCCCAGGTTCTTGGGATCAACGATCCTCTGTGCACCGGCATTGGAGGTCATGATTATGATCGTATTCTTGAAAGAAACCTTTCTGCCCTTCGAATCTGTCAGGTGACCGTCATCAAGTACCTGAAGCAGTATATTGAACACATCGGGATGTGCCTTCTCGATCTCATCAAAGAGAACGACCGAATAAGGATTGTTCCTGATCTTATCGGTAAGCTGTCCTCCCTCGGAAAATCCCACATATCCCGGAGGCGAACCGATCATCTTGGTAGTCGAGAAGCTCTCCATATATTCGGACATATCGATCCTTATAAGAGAATCCTCGGATCCGAACATTGCCTCGGCAAGCGCCTTGGACAGCTCGGTCTTTCCAACACCCGTAGGTCCGAGGAAAAGGAATGAGCCCACAGGTCTTCTCGGGTCCTTAAGTCCGACTCTTCCTCTTCTCATCGCCTTGGAGATTCCTTCGACCGCTTCCTCCTGTCCTATCACTCTCTTATGAAGGATGGACTCAAGCTTAAGAAGTCTCTCACTTTCCTTTTCATTGAGCTTGGTAACGGGGATCTTGGTCCACATCGCAACGACCTTTGCAATGTCGTCCTCGCCTATGCTACCCTTGCGCACACCCTTTTTACTCTCGCTCTTTTTGAGCGCCTTGTCATATTTTTTGATCAGCTCATCCTGCTTCAGCTTGATCTCTCTTGCCTGAAGGAATGCTTCCATCCTGATGGACAATTCTATCTGCCTGTCCATCTTATTTATCTCGTCAAGCATCGCTTTATGCTTTTCGGGAACCTCAAGCACTCTGAGATGAGCACTGGCAGCCGCCTCGTCTATGAGATCTATTGCCTTGTCTGGAAGATTCCTGTCATTTATATATCTCGCGGAAAGTCTTACGGCCGCTTCGATGGCATCAGTTGTGATCTCGATATTATGATGATCCTCATATTTATGCTTGATGCCTTCGAGGATTCGTACGCTTTCTTCTTCCGAAGGCTCTTCAACCATGACCGGCTGGAATCTTCTCTCAAGAGCCGCATCCTTTTCCACGTACTTATGATACTCCGCGATGGTGGTGGCACCGATAAGCTGAAGCTCTCCTCTTGCAAGAGAGGGCTTCATGATATTGGACGCATCAATGGAGCCTTCCGCGCCGCCTGCGCCTATAAGGGTATGGATCTCGTCAAGGAAAAGAATGATATTTCCGCTTTCCTCAACTTCCCTGATAACTCTCTTGATCCTCTCCTCAAATTCACCGCGGTACTTGGAGCCGGCAACCATACCGGGAAGATCGAGAGTAAGCAGTCTCTTGTTCTTGACCGTATCAGGTGCTTCGCCGGATGCGATGAGCTGTGCAAGCCCCTCAACAACTGCAGTCTTTCCGACACCGGGTTCACCTATCAGGCATGGATTGTTCTTGGTCCTTCTTGAAAGGATCTGGATGATCCTCTTGATCTCATCCTTTCTTCCGATGACAGGGTCAAGCTTTCCTTCGGATGCAAGCTTGGTCAGATCCCTGGAATACTGGTCAAGTATGCTCATCCTGTCGCCCTGATCACCCGAGTGTTGCATCAGATCCTCTCTTGCAAGCCTCGGATCCTGCCCCATTGCGGCAAGAGTATCGGCATACACCTTCATCGGATTTACACCCATTGTGGCAAGAAGTCTTACGGCAACATTTTCTCCCTCTTTGATAAGAGCAAGAAGAATATGCTCCGTCCCTACAAGCTCCTGTCCGAAACGAGCGGCAAGCCTTACAGATTCCTCAAGGATCCCCCTTGCCCTGGGAGAATATTCCTCCCTGGATTCTATGGCAAGAGCAGTATTGAAACTGATCATATCCCTGATCATATCCGTAAGCTTTGCACTGTCCACATTATTGGCCGCAAGGACGGTGCCCGCCATGCTCTCGGTATTCAGAACAAGCCCGAGAAGGATATGCTCGGATCCCACATAACTCTGACGAAGCTTCTTAGCCCACTTAACGGCTATGCTCAGAGAAACCTTTGCTTTTTCAGAATAATTTCCTTCCACTTTTATCTCCTGTTTTTGTTACTTATTATGTTCATACTCTTCGAAGATCTGGTCCACCAGCTTATGGGCATCTTCCCTTGTTATATTCCTGCACGAAGCCCTCGCTATATCAACCCGAAGGCTCTCCTTAAGCTCCGCAAGGGCACTTGCCTTATCGGGTTCAACGCTGATAACGGCGCCTCTTCTTCTGTCCACCTTGACATATCCCTGCTGTCTTAAAACGGTGTATGCCTTGTTGACGGTATGCATATTGATGCCTATATCATCCGCAAGCTGTCTTACCGAGGGAAGAGAATCTCCGTCATTGAGTCTTGCCGCGGCAATGCCCATTATTATCTGATCGCAAAGCTGGCTGTATATCGCTTCATCACTGTTAAAATCTATCTCTATGTACATCTCTTCCTCCTTCCCGGAGCCCGCCTTAAAAACCGCTTCAAATCGCCCTTTATCCGGCAGGTCAGATATGGTTAAAGATCATAGGCCGGACCAAAAATCCTGTTATATATAAGATATAACAATCAGCAATATCGGTCAATGAAAACATGATAAAAGGACGGGTCTTTTCAGACCCGTCCTTTGTCTTATACGATCACATTTCTGACCTGTTATTTATCATCATCGTCCCAGTTGAGGAATCCGAATTCGAACTCGTCATCATCATCGTCTACGGGAGGCTTTCTGTGGTGCTCCTTGGGAGCTGCCTCAGGTCTGGTTCTGTGAGGTCTTCTTTCGGCTGCCTCGGGCTCTGCAGTCTGAGGAGCTGCCTGTGACTGAGCCCTGGGCTCTTCCGAAACGGGAGCTGTCTCACGGGGTGCATCACCGACTGCTCTTCTCTCTGAATTTTCCGAAGGTCTTACAGTATGAGAGCTCTGAGCCTTTTGAACATCAACAGTTCTTCTCTCGCCCGAAGATGCAGGCCTTGAAACAGGTCTTTCACCGGCCTGTCTTTCGCTCTGTCTTGATCCTTCTGCAGGTCTTCTTCTTTCACCGGCTGCTGCTTCCCTGCGTCCGCCTTCACGAGCGGCACCGCTTCTTGAAGGGCGCTCCTGTGACTGACCCTGAGTCCTTCTTCCGTCACCGTGACCTGCGATACGCTTTGCTCTTTCTCTTTCTGCCTCTGCAAATGCAGCCCTGTCATCGAGATCCTTCCACTTCATGAAGAAGAATACCGCTGCTGCGATCACTGCTACAAGAAGGATGATTATGATTATAAGTCCTGTTCTGAGACTCTTTACCTTACCCTTTAAGGATTCGATCTCCTGGGAGTTCTCGGTCTCTCTGAGGAACATGTTATCAATGTTGTACTGCTTACCCTGCTCATAATCGAGGAGGAACCATCCGTCAGCCTGCTCCTGGGTATCCCAGCGCTTCTGGATAGTGGTCTGTGTGGTCTCGGTAGTTGTCTGGACAGGTTCAGGCTCGCCTGTATCTGCCACAGGCTCTCTGAGTTCGCCCGAAAGATTGACATAATCGGATCTGATATAACCGGTAGTGGAAACTCCGTCCTTGGTGAAGGTCAGATAATACCAGGTATTTCCATCGGTTCCCTGCTTGGTTCCGGTAACGGTGAGTGTAAGGCCGTTGTTAGCCTTTGCCACGATCTCACTGTTTGTGGAAGCATCCGCTCTTACATTAACATCTGCTGTAGCGGTTCCGCTTACAGGCTCAACAGCCGTTATTCCGTCCGAGTTGACAGTCGGTGCAGATGTTGTAGTGGTTGTTGTGGTGGCAGCCGCAGCAGTTGAAGTTGCGGGAGTTGTTCCGTCGGTGATCTGTACAAGATCGGATCTGATATATCCGGTCGTACTGGCATCTACCGTGATCTCATACCATACATACCCGTCTGTACCTGTGGTCTGGCTCTTAATGTCGATCACATCGCCGTTTGAAAGGCTTGCGATCGCATCAGAGGAAGTTGATGCCGATGCTCTGACATTGGCTGTTGTTGAAGTTACTCGACCGGCACTTGCCAAAACGGTCATGGCAAGCTGCTTTCCGAAAAGAACTGCAAGAACGGCAGCGACGATCGCTATCGTCAACAAAATCTGCCTGATCTTCTCACTCATAAATCTGTTTTTCATTTTTCCGATTACCTCCGCCTCATGCTTCATCGATTGCTTTTCCGATGTCATGTCTCATATATTTATTATCAAAAGAAACCCATTCGGTTGCTTCGTATGCTTTTCTTCTGGCATCCTTTAAGTCGGTACCGAGAGCGGTGATACCCAGAACTCTTCCGCCGTTTGTAACTATCCTTCCGCTTTCATCGAATTTGGTGCCGGCATGGAAACAGAATGCATCTTCCTTGCCGTCAAAGTTCTCAAGTCCGGTGATGGGGAATCCCTTTTCATAGCTTACAGGATATCCATCACTTGCAAGAACTACGCATACCGCAGCCTTGTCGGAGAACTTAAGATCGATCTCATCAAGCTTTCCGTCGATGCACGCATCGAAAACATCGAGGATATCATTTTCAAGTCTCGGGAGAACAACCTGTGCTTCAGGATCTCCGAATCTCGCATTGTATTCAAGGACTCTCGGTCCCTTAGGTGTAAGCATGAGTCCGAAGAATATAACTCCGTGGAAAGGTCTTCCCTCCGCTGCCATGGCATCGACAGTGGGCTGGAAAATATTCTTCTGACAGAAATCATCCACTTCCTTTGTGTAGAAGGGGCTGGGTGAAAAGTTGCCCATTCCGCCGGTATTAAGACCGGTATCACCGTCGCCCGCTCTCTTATGGTCCTGGGCAGAGGACATTATCTTAACGGTCTTACCATCAACAAATGACAATACGCTGACCTCACGTCCGGTCATGAACTCTTCAATGACCATCTTGTTGCCGGCACTTCCGAACTTCTTGTCCTGCATGATGGTCTTAACGCCTTCCTCGGCATCAGCAAGTGTCTCACAGATGAGAACGCCCTTGCCGAGTGCAAGTCCGTCAGCCTTGAGCACGATGGGAAATTCAGCTTTGGTCCTCAGATAATCCAGTGCCTTATCAGCATCATCAAAGGTCTCATATGCTGCGGTAGGTATGTTGTATTTTTTCATCAGATCCTTGGAAAATGCCTTACTGCCCTCAATGATGGCTGCATTTGCCTTGGGCCCGAATGCCCTGATGCCGGCCTTTTCAAGCTCGTCAACAAGACCTCCGACAAGCGGATCATCCATTCCCACAACAACCATATCGATCTCTTTTTCTTTTGAAAAAGCGACGATCTTGTCAAATTCCATTGCTCCGATGGGAACACATTCTGCAAGTGAAGCAATGCCTGCATTACCCGGAGCGCAATAAAGCTTTTCACATCTGGAGCTTCTGGAAACCGCAAGAGCTATTGCATGCTCTCTTCCGCCGCTGCCGACTATAAGTACTCTCATTTCACACCTTTCTGACGCATCGCCCGTTTTCCATGCATATGCGTCCGTTAGCAAAATCATCGATTGCCTGAGGGAGCAGTATCCATTCCGCCTCCTCCATAACTCTCTTCTGAAGGATTTCGGGAGTATCTCCCTCAAGAACCTGCACAGGCTTTTGGGATATGATCGGCCCCTCATCCATTCCTTCATTAACAAAATGAACGGTGGCACCAGTAACCTTCACGCCTCTTTCAAGAGCCTTTTCATGAACCTTCAGTCCGTAATATCCGGTACCGCAAAATGACGGTATGAGTGAAGGATGAATATTGATTATCCGTCCTGGATAACGCTTTACCATCTCCCCCGGAATCCTTACAAGGAATCCGGCAAGCACTATCAGATCCGGCCCAAGCTCCGAAAGCTTATCGAGGAATGCCCTGTGGAATTCCTCCCTGTCTGCAAAGCTCTTCGGATGGATCACGAAAGCGGGGATACCCGCAGCTTCAGCCCTGTCAAGACTTTTAACTCCGGGATTATTGCTTATGACACCGACTATCTCGGTATTCGTTATCGAGCCTTCCCTGATCCCGTCGATTATTGCCTGAAGATTTGTACCGCCTCCGCTTACACAGACGACTATCTTTAGCATAAGGTCACTCCCTTTTCACCTTCAATGCATTTTCCTACTATGAAAGCCTTCTCCCCTGCTGCATTTAGGATCTCAACAGCCTTTTCGGCATCCGCAGGGTCAAGTGCGAGCACCATTCCGAGTCCCATATTGTATGTATTGTACATCATATGCTCCTCTATCCCGCCGGTCTTTTGAATGAGTCCGAAGATGGGAGGGATATCATAGCTGTTCTTATCGATCGAAGCATTTATACCGTCAGGAAGCATTCTGGGGATATTCTCATAAAATCCGCCGCCGGTAATGTGGCTGCATCCCTTTACCTTAACTCCGCCATTCTTAAGAGCCTTAAGTGCCTTGACATAGATCCTGGTAGGAGTAAGGAGTGCCTCACCGAGAGTCTCACCGAGCTCATCATAATATTTCTTCAAAGACTCCTCACTCATCTCGAAAACCTTTCTGATAAGCGAAAAACCGTTTGAATGAATGCCGCTTGATGCGATACCTACAAGGGTATCTCCGGCCTTGATGTTTTCTCCGGTAATAAGATCCTTCTTATCAACAACTCCGACGGAAAAGCCTGCGATATCATATTCATCATCCGGCATCATTCCGGGATGTTCAGCGGTTTCTCCGCCTACAAGAGCACACTCGGACATCTTACATCCTTCTGCAACTCCCTTTACGATCTCAGCGATCTTCTCGGGAATATTCTTGCCGCATGCGATGTAATCCAGGAAGAAAAGAGGCTCTCCGCCTGCACATGCAACGTCATTGACACACATAGCCACGCAATCGATACCGATGGTGTCATGCTTATCGAGGATCATCGCTGCCTTAAGCTTGGTTCCGACTCCGTCCGTACCGGAAAGAAGAACCGGCTCTTCCATATCCTTAAATGCAGATGCTGAAAATGCTCCGGAGAATCCGCCGAGGCCGCCCATAACTTCGGGTCTGGCTGTCTCCGCAACGCATTTCTTGATCAGCTCTACCGATCTGTATCCTGCTTCTATGTCTACGCCTGCTGCCTTGTAATCAAGTGCCATTTTTTCACCTTTTCCTAAATCTGTTATTTGTTCTCGAGATACTTCTTATATCCGATCTCCTGAAGCTTTGCATCCTTATCCTGAACCTGCTTCTTAAGATCGGCCGAATACTTCTTAAGCTTTCCGAGGAGCTTTTTATCCGATACCGCAAGTATCTTGGCCGCAAGCAGTCCCGCATTTGCGCCGCCGTTAATGGCAACCGTTGCTACGGGGATGCCGCTTGGCATCTGAACTATCGAATAAAGAGAATCTCTTCCGCCGAGTGATGTGGTATGCATGGGGATTCCGATAACGGGCATCGGGAATATCGCCGCACACATTCCGGGGAGATGAGCTGCCATTCCGGCTCCTGCGATGATCACCTTAAATCCCTTTTTCTCTGCATTTGATGCATATTCGAAAAAGACATCCGGCTCCCTGTGTGCCGATATGATGGTCATCTCATAACCTACGCCGAGCTTATCAAGGATCTCGGCTGCCTTAGCCATGACCGGCATATCCGAATCACTGCCCATAACTATCCCTACCTGCGCGGGGGGATTCTTCTTCGCTGTACTCATTATCAAAGCCTCCTGAGTTCTTACATATAATTAAAGAAAAAAGCAATATCCATGATGATTTTACTAAAAGAAGTGTATTCGTGCAAGAATAATTACCTATATTTAGTAATTCTTAAGGAGTTTTTTCCTTTTTTTCACCATATTTGGTGTCAAAATCAAAAAGCCCCGGACTAAGGTCCGAAGCTTTTATGCAGGTATCCAGAGAATGAATGCCTCAATTATAAGCGATATTGAATTGAGAATTATCCCGATGATGCCGGTTATGTGGAACGAATCGGGTATCCTCACCGCCATTACTCCCATAAACCAGCCCACCAGAGAGTACAAAGTGGCAAGAGCGCAGCCGACTCCGAATCCCATCGGAACATCTCCGCTCAACAGATAACTGCTTCCGATCCCGTAAATAAGGGATCCGAGAGAAATCACACCCAGTATTGCAGACATTATCCCTATATAGGGATGACGCCTGTTTGTAAACATGTATGATCTTCGCATTACGGTTCAGATACTTCAGAACATTATCTTGGATCTTGATGAAAGGAGCTTGGCTCCGCTGATGACAAGCATGATGCCTGCTCCGAGACCCATTATTATCGCTCCGATACCGATCACAAGATTCCATGCGCCGGTTGCTCTGACTACTTTATAGACCTTCTCTTCTTCCATCATGTACTCCTTTCACAAGACAGACAAATCTTTGGCAAGTCATTTTGCTCCGTACTGTGCATAATACTCGTCAATGGCTTTCTTAAGATCATCATCGATCCATACCCTGCCCTGTCTTTCGGTATTATACAGATACTCGGTAACTTCCTTCATGGTGACGATCGCTGCGGTATCAAATCCATATGTGCTCTTTATCTCATCAAGGGCGCTACTGTCCGAATGAAGTCCCTTTTCCATTCTGTTAAGCGATACGATAAGTCCCTTTATCTCCACATTGGCCTGAGCCTTGATGATGGGAAATGTTTCTTCGATGGATTTTCCGGATGTGGTGACATCCTCGATCATTATGACCTTATCACCGTCGCAAAGCTTTGATCCGAGAAGGATTCCGGTATCTCCGTGGTCCTTGACCTCCTTACGGTTGGAACAGTATCTGACCTCCTTGCCGTACAGCTTCGAATAAGCTATCGCAGTTGCAACCCCGAGAGGGATTCCCTTATAAGCAGGTCCGAAAAGGACATCAAAATCATCTCCGAAATTATCATGTATGGCCTTGGCATAATACTCGCCAAGCCTTCCGAGCTGGGAACCGGTCACATACGCTCCGGCATTCATGAAAAAGGGTGATTTTCTGCCGCTCTTAAGAGTAAAGTCTCCGAATTTGAGAACCTGGCATTCGATCATAAAATCGATAAATTCCTGCTTATACTGTTCCATATAATCCTCACTTCCGACTGTCTGTTTAGCTTCATTGCCTTATGTATTTTATCAATTAAGGGTATTCTTTTCAACCTGATAAAATCACTAATGCGTCACTACATAAAAAAAGGGATATGTGGTAAAATGCACTCCAAAAGAACAATCCGGAGGCAAATGATGATCAAATCCGAACTAAGTGAGATCAAGAAGCTCTATACACCGAAAAACTGCTCCGTGACAAGGATCGCGGGCTGCTATGTCGACGGTGAGAAGAACAAAAGATCCGTTTTTGCAAGATCCTTCACATCACTTCCAGAAGAAGAGATGTACAAATATTTCGATATCTTCAGAAAGGCTCTCTCGGGGAGCGTCGGAAAGAGTGCCCTCACGCTGGACATTACAAACGAGGCCGAGGAAGAAGGCGGACAGCAGGAATTTCTGTTAAAACTCAGGGATTCAAAGCTGAAGGATGATGACCTTCTGGACGATTACTATAACCGTATCATCTCCTCCTATGAGTATGTGGGGAATTATCTCATTCTCGTAGTTCACGATGTATATGACATTCCGCAAAAAACCAGAGATGGCGAGGTTAACGAAGATGCATCGGAGGATATATATGAGTATATCTTCACAGTCATCTGCCCTGTTGACCTTACAGATGCCGGACTTTCATATGATCCCGAGACCAATGAATTCCATGACAGAAAAAGGGACTGGCTGGTAAAGCTTCCCACCCTCGGATATCTATTCCCGGCATTCAACGACAGGAACACCGACATCCACTCGATCATGTATTATTCCAAGGATTCGGAGAATCTTAACGAACAGTTCATAGAGCTTATGCTCGGAGCCGCAGAGCCCATGAGTGCAGGCTCACAGAAGGAAACCTTCGAAGCCATAGTAGAGGAAACCCTTGGAGAAGAATGCAACTTCGGCAGCATCAAGAACATCCATGAAGAGATGACCAGGATGATCGCCGACGCTGCCGAGCAGCAGGCTCCTCTCACAATGGAAAAAAGAGACATAAAGGGACTTCTTGAAGCGAGCGGATCAAGTAACAAAAAGCTTAAGGAATTCGATGCAAAATACGAGAAAGTCTCACCGGACGACACGCCTCTCATGATGAGCAATGTTTACAGTGCCAGATCCTTTGATGTAAAAACACCCGATGTGGTGGTCAAGGTCAAGCCGGACAGAACGGATCTGGTGAACGAAAAGCATGTGGACGGTAAAGACTGTCTTGTGATCGAGCTGAACGGTGAGGTTGTAGTCAACGGAATCAATGTAAGATCGGATATGGAGGCCGGAAATGAATAAGATAGCTGTTTTTCTTGCAGACGGATTTGAAGAGATTGAGGGACTTACGGTAGTGGACATAGTAAGACGCGCAGGTCTCGAGCTCGATATGGTATCAATAACCGATAAGTATGAAGTGACCGGTTCTCACGGGATAAAGGTTATGGCGGACAGAACTTTTGCCGAAATAGATAAGGACGGATACAGCATGCTCGTTCTGCCCGGCGGAAAAGTCGGAACCGAAAACCTCGAAAACTGTGATGACCTGATAGACCTGATAGGAAATTATTACGGCGCAGGAAAATACATAGCCGCAATCTGCGCCGCACCCAGCATCTTCGCACACAGAGGATTCCTTGCAGGCAAAAAGGCAACATGCCACCCCACCTTTGAAGAGCATCTCGTAAACGGAGGAGCCACCGTCACCCATAATCCCGTCGAGATAGATTCCGGGATCATAACCGGTCAGGGAATGGGTGCATCAATAGAATTTGGCCTGAGGATCGCAGAGATCTTTGCAGGCGAGGCAAAATCCGAGCACATTGCGGATTCCATCTGCTACAGAGCATAAAAATATTGTGACATAAGGATAATGTCACAGGAAAGATAAGGAAATCATAATATGGAAATAGAAAGAAAATTTTTGATCGATAAGCTTCCGGATGATATTGAAAGCTATCCCTTTCACAGGATCGAGCAGGCATATCTGTGCACCAATCCCGTTGTAAGGATCCGCAGAGAGGATGAGAATTTCTACCTGACTTATAAGGGCTCAGGCCTGATGCAAAGAGAAGAAGCCAATCTTCCGCTCACTTCCGAAGGATATTACCATCTTCTTACCAAGGCAGACGGAAATGTCATATCCAAGAAAAGATATCTCATTCCGCTGGAGCATCCGCAGGTTATTGAAGGAACTCCGAAGCCGCCCGATGAGTACACTCTCTTGATCGAGCTTGATATCTTTGACAAGCCCTTCGATCCGCTCATAATGGCCGAGGTCGAATTCGGCAGCATTGAAGCGGCCCAGAACTTCCTTCCCCCCGAATGGTTCGGCAAGGATGTTACATATGAGCCCAAGTATCATAACTCACATATGGCCATGACCGATCTTACTAAAGAAAGCGCATTCTGATAAAGATAAAAAAACAGGCCCCTCATCTTACTTTTTAAAGGTAAAATGAGGGGCTTTTTTCACGCATTCCGAATGTATCTCATTATCTTACAAGGATCATATTATCCCTTCCGTATAAGCGCACCAGTTTGTTCATACGCTTGGAAAGCTTGAGCGTCCAGTCAGAATACAGGCTTCTCCATTTCCAGTTATCTCCCAGCGTTGACGGAGTATTTATACGGGCTTCGTTATCAAGCTCGAGATAATCCTGAAGCGGTATTATGCAGGTGTCCGCACAGCATGCGTAGCATTCGCGTATCAGTGCTGCGGGAAGATCCTTACGCCTTCCTACGCCGGTATATTTCATTGCGTACTTGGCCGTTTTCTTGTCACAGTTAAGCGACCAGTGAAGAATTGTATCATTATCATGCGTTCCGGTATATACAACGAAATTTCTCTCGTATATATGAGGAGCATGCTCGCTTGAGGCTGACGGATCAAAGCCAAATTGCAGGATCTTCATTCCGGGATAGCCGGTCCTTTCGACCATCCTTATTACACCGTCTGTCAGGAAACCGAGGTCCTCTGCGATAACCGGTCTGTCGCCAAGTTCCTTTTTCATAAATGCGAAAAAGTCATAACCGGGTCCCTTGATCCATTTACCGCCTCTTGCATTCTTATCGCCGTAGGGAATCGACCAGTATGAATAGAAGCCTCTGAAATGATCGATCCTCACGATATCATACATATCGAAGCAGGATTTAAGTCTTCTCATCCACCATTTATAACCGGTCTTTTTATGATAATCCCAGTCATAGAGCGGATTTCCCCAAAGCTGTCCGTCCTCTGTAAAGCAATCCGGAGGACAACCGGCAACCGCTGTGGGATACCCCTTTTCATCGAGCTGGAAAAGCTCCGGCTCGGACCATGTGTCTGCTCCGTCGGGCGCCACATAGATCGGGATGTCTCCTATGATGAGAATTCCGTTATCATTGGCATATTTCTTCAATGCCTTCCATTGCTCATCAAACTTAAACTGCTGGAATCTGTAAAAATCGATATCGTTTTTCAAAAGCTTTGAATACTTATCAAGTGCTTTCTTTTCACGAAGCCTAATGTCATCATCCCACAGAAGATAGCTCTTCCCGTCGAAGTGATTCTTAAGAGCCATATAGAGAGCATAGTCGTCAAGCCAGGACTTATTCCTCCTGCAAAAAGAAAGAAACGCTTTTTCCTCCAAAAGTCCGCCCTTGACCGCCTTGTTATATGCCTTTCTCAGGATTGAAAAGCGTGATGTGAACATCTTCTCATAGTCCACATATCTCTCACTTCCTCCCCAGTCCAGCGCATCACAATCGGACTGTTTGATAAGCCCTTCCGCAATGAGTTTTTCAAGATCGATAAAATAAGGATTACCCGCAAAGGTAGAAAAGCTCTGATAGGGCGAATCACCGTAACCCGTCGGGCCGAGAGGCAGTATCTGCCAGATTGACTGTCCGGAAGCCTTCAGATAATCTATCCAGTCATATGCAGCTTTTCCGAATGTTCCGATACCGTATTTTCCGGGAAGCGATGAAACAGGAAGCAGAACCCCTGCTCTTCTTATATGTTTTTTGCTTGACATGATATATCTCCGTAAAAGATCTGTGTTTCAAGGATTCCGTACTCTGCTGTCAGTTTTGGAAACCGTTTTCTGAAATGTATTTTATAACAATGATGGCTTATACGCAAGGAAAATAATGATTCCTGATGATTAAATACAGATAAAAAATCACCTGGCAATGTTTTCTTGTATTGCAAATGTCTTGCAGTTTGCAATACAAGGATATATAATACTAAAGTCGGGAGGAGGCATCATGGCAAAAACTGCAACCGTCAGTGCCAGAATAGATGAAGATGTTAAAGATGAAGCTGAGGATATTCTCCGTCAGCTTGGTATTCCCGTGTCTGTTGTGATCAATACCCTCTACCATCAGATCATCAACAGGAAAGGGATACCCTTTACACTCACTCTTTCCGATAAGGACACAGACAAGCCGCTAAAGGGAGAAAAAGAACATGATTGAAGAACGTGTAAGAGACTACTTCGAAGTACACTGTATCAGCATTCGCGGTCTTATTGACAAAGCCGGACTCGGAAGGAGCTTCACCCGCTTTATCAATGGCTCCGGCAAACTGAAGCCGGACGATCTTAATGCTATCTGCTCCGCTTTGCATATCCGCCCCGACGAGATAATGAAAGGCTGATAATATATACATTGCAAAAATTATCCGACGTGAAAATAAAGTCCGGCGTAAGGAAAGCGCCGGACTTTTTTTACAGCAAAAAAGGAAGCCCATATTCATAGGCTTCCTTTTAATTTTCGAGTGAGACACGAGGGAATCGAACCCTCGACAACTTGATTAAAAGTCAAGTGCTCTAC
>CAMNAQ010000020.1 GCA_946531495.1 uncultured Lachnospiraceae bacterium
GGTTCCTAAGGCAGAGCCCTGCGCCCCCCTGACAGCCCTGAGGATCTGACCCGCTTCATCTGCGGGCTCTTCAAGAGACCCCATCGTGATCCTTATAAACAGGACCGCAGCTCCTACACTTACCACCGCATTTATTATCTGCTCGATGATCTGGGACATGGAGGTCTGAGCCATGGATCTGTGTGCCTGAAAATAGCCTCTCAGAACTCCCAGTATTCCGTATACGAAAATCGTTGGAGCAAAGACTCTGAGTACAGGGATCGCTGCTTCCTCGACAAACAGGGATGCTCCGAAAAAAAGCACCAGCGAAGCTATGGTTCCCACTATAAGGACATAGACCATCGCTCCGAGAAAAAGTCTGTGGGCATTCCTGTATTCCTTAAGCGCAAGCTTTTGAGCAATGATCTTGGAAATAGCCGAGGGAATGCTGTAAGAGGATATGATAAGGATTATGGTATAGAAATTGTAAGCGGACTGGTAGTAGCCCAGACCGAGATCTCCGATGATACCTGAAAGCGGCCCTCTGTAGAGAATACCTATTATCCTGCTCACTATACCGGCTATGGCAAGAAAAGAAGCCTGTTTTACCAGGTTATCGTTTTTTTCACTTTCGATTATGGAATGACTTTTCAAAACAAAACTCTTTCAAATATATGCCTTCAATAAACACCGACGGATATTATAACAGAAAAAATAAGATAAATACACTTAAAGAGACCCGGCTTATATCAAGCCGGGTCTAATGATAAGCCTATACGAACACACTCATTTTGGTGATGAGCTCTTCCTTCTTGAAGGGCTTCGATATGTGATCGTTCATTCCCGCATCGAGAGCCTCCTGGACATCCGATGCGAATGCATTTGCGGTCATTGCAAGGATCGGGATCTTCGCAAGCTTGGGGTTATCCAGCGCCCTGATCCTGCGGGATGCCTCAAGGCCATCCATTACAGGCATCAGAACGTCCATCAGAATGATATTGATGTCTCCCGGAGCGGAATTTTTCACCATCTCCACAGCACCAACGCCATTATCCGTTGTGATGACCTTAAAGCCGAACTTGGTGAGCAGTCTTTCGCAAAGCTTCAGATTCTGGGATGTATCATCAACCACAAGTACGGTTTTTCCGGTATAATCCCTGTTCATCGAGTTGCTTATGGCAATATCCTTCTCCATTGAGACGTCCTTGCCCCACGCTGCCTTAAGGGGAAGATCTATGATAAACTCACTTCCTTCACCCGGCTGTGATTTTACCTCGATGGTCCCTTCCATGAGGTTGATTATATTCCTGACAATGGACATTCCCAATCCTGTACCCTGGGTAATGTGAACATAATCGGTATTTTCTCTGGAATAAGCCTCCCAGATATGCTCCACAAAATCTTCGCTCATTCCGATACCGGTGTCCTTAACGCGGATCTCGTACAGGATCTTGTCGCTCCTGTCCAGGATCCTGCTTTCAAGGAATACGCTTCCGTCCTCATATGTGAACTTACATGCGTTCGAAAGAAGATTGATAAGAACCTGCGAAAGTCTGAGCTTATCGCACATTACGACATCGTCTCCGGCATCGTCAATATCCACCACAAAATGAAGCTTGTTGTCATTCATCCTGATACGGATCATGTCGGCACACTCATTCAGAACATCTCTTACCTTTACAGGTGCGGGGGCAAGCTCCATCTTACCGCTCTCGATCCTGCTCATATCAAGTATATCGTTGATCAGACTCATGAGGTGATCACCTGCGGATACTATCCGCTCCAGATAATCCTCAACATTTTCCTTATTGTCTATCTCATCGATCGCAAGTCTTGAAAAGCCTGTTATGGCATTCATAGGGGTACGGATATCATGGGACATACGTGAAAAGAACGAGGTCTTTGCTTCATTGGCACGATTTGCTTCATCTATCGCATTCAGGAGAAGTACCTGCCTCTGCTCAAGCTCTTTTTTCTGTGAAGAGATAAGTCTGTCCGCATCCATCTTCTGAGCGCGAAGATCATCTATAACCGATGCCGTAACGAGCATCCTGGAAACACCGCCGTCATACCTGTCGATAACATGATAGTCAATACGTACCCAGCATCCTGCTTCGGAATCTTTGTAAACAAACTCTCTCTTGTCTATATCCTTGAACAAAGTAGTGGAAAGGATCTCAATATTTCCGAGTCTCTTTTTTTCTTCCTCGGTAACCTCCTGGAATCTTACGGCAAGCATCCCGGCAAGATCTTCGCACTTTGCATCATCCTTAAGAGTAAGAAGCCCATCCTCTTTGATGACCTTCACGGTATCCTTCGCTATATCCATAAGATAAATACAGCGGTACTCTTCCGCAAGGCTTCCGATGATCTGATTATCCAGCTTTATATTGCCAAGCTCTGTCTCGGAAATAAGAGTTGCGGAACCGAAGGCCTTGAACGGAGCTCCGTTTTCATCGTATTCGATCGTGTATTTGATACGGAAGGGAACACGTCCGACCGTAAGAGGGATATCAACCTCCGGAACTGTAATACCCTGATCAACCTTCTTCATAAGGTCACGGTACATATCCGCATAATCGGGAGGGAATATTCCGGCTTCGATCGCAGGCTCGGGATAATTTTCAACAAGTGCGGGAAGGCCAAGATCTCTCATGCAGCGATAGCAGGGTCTCATCTCCTTGGTGGCAATGGTATATTCCCAGTTATAGATATTTATCTGCTCAAGCGAGCTTTTATATCTGTATTCGGTCTCATCAAGTATCTCTTTGGTCTTAACCTCATTGGTTATGTTACGGATGCTTTCATATATGAACGCTTCGTCATCTTTTTTTTCAACAAGCACAAGTCTGCTCCTGAGACATACCTTGTCAAATCCGCAGCAGTCCGTGAACATATTGCGCCATGTCTCAACAGTCTGTTCCTCGCCGGTTTTTATACATCTTTCAGCAGCGGAAACAAAGAGTCTCAGATTATCTTCATCGAAAGCCTTGGAAAGATTGGGGCCGAGAAACTCCTCCTTTGATACATTCATCCAGTGCTCATTAAGGAACTTATCATTTATATCCGCTATCCTGACGATCCCGTCTTTATACTTTATGATCGCCGCAGCATCTGAAAACTTATTGTTTAAAAGATCACTATAATCCATTTTATTTCTCTTTTCTCCTTATCAACCGAATCCAGTCGTTTAATAAAAAGATCAGTACCCTATGTTGTTCGCAAGTCCGACAGAAACATATCCGTCCAGAACCGCTCTGAAATCACTGCCCTCTTCGGCATCAGCGGTCCTCACCCCCTCGATCATGTATCTTGTTCCGCCGCCGTCAAGAGTCTCAACCGCATTGTAATGATCCTTGAAAAACATACCGGTCGAAACGCTTCTGCCATATAATATTCCCCTGCATTCCGACAGCCTGCATGAAGGAAAATTCACATTATGAATATGCCCCGCAGGAGCCTTTTCGCTCAGGAGTCTGCCAAGAACCTCTTCAAGATACCTGTCGGTCACTTCATGAATATCATCAAAGCCTTCGGATAAAGCAATCGGATGATATCCCTGAAAGGCTGCTTCAAATGCCGCTCCGGCCGTTGCGGAATACTGGATGTCCGAAGCCATATTATAGCCCTTGTTGATTCCGGACAGCACGACATCCGGCCTTACAGGCATCACGCTGAGACTTCCTACCCTTACGCAATCAGCGGGCATTCCCGTACAGGAATATGCCTTCACGCCCTCAACCGGATAATCACTTACCGGAAATACATCCATGGAATGTCTCAAAGTAATGCTGTGACTGACCGCGCTTCTTTCACTGTCAGGTGCAACGATCCATACCTTGCCGAATTTTACGGCAGCCACAGCGAGGCGTTTCAAACCGTCCGCACCGATTCCGTCATCATTGGTAATAAGAATATTCATGTGATGATTATACTATAAATCCTGCTTTTTTTTCTCATTCTCAGTGAAAAGAAATGACCTTTTCATAGTCATATCCGCGATCAGGAGTCAGATCATTTCGGGTAAGGGAAAAATATACAACTCCGTTTTTCCTGACAGGGATCGTCACATCCGCTTTGCCGGAAGATACCTCAAAGGCTGAGCTTGCAATCAAAGGATATGCACCGCTCCTTATAAGATCAGTCTCCTCCTTGGAAGGATATGCAGGCTCTCCGATATCGTGCCAAAGCTTAAGAGGATTGCAGCAGCTCTCATCCACGGTTTTCGTTACAAGTGCATATCTTCCTTCATCTGCATCAAATGACAGCTCCATGTCACGGTCCTCTTCATCGATGTTCCACAGTATTCCGGCATAGCCAATATCCCCGGAAACAATAACCGCATTATCATCCCTGTACACACAGTTATCCGAAAAAAGCTTAAGCTTCTTGTAGAAATAGAAGGTCCAAAATGTCGGCTTAGGGATATTCCCCGCAGCAACCATTCCGAATCCGCCATGGAAAAGAGAATCCGGAACACCCTGCTCTTCGAACACATCGCCGAAGGTCCAGTACGAATAAGCTTCATTTACATCGCCCAGTCTCGACAGCTGTCTTGCAAGGTATGCCGCATTGATATTCGTGTCGTGAATGACTCCCTTTGGTGTATAGGACGTACTGAACTCCGTCAGGTGGATCGGAGTATCTTCAAATTCTTCAAATGAATCGATGATATCGCGTGTCGACTTCAGATTCTCAAAACGCATCTCGGAATCTTCCAGTTTGGAATAATCGTAATGTCCGATCCTTTCCGGAAATTCGACACAGTAGTGATGCCTTGTGATCCTGTCGGGATATATCTTTTCCTTTCTGCAGAATTTCAAAAAGGCTTCTATCCACTCTTCATCACGGACACCGCAGATAGCGGGACCGCCTACCATAAAACGATCATCATATGACTTGATCGCCGCAAATGTCTCCTTGAACAGCTTAAAGTATTCCTCCATATCAGCCTTATACCAAAATCCCGGAAGATTGGGTTCATTCCAGACCTCTATCGGCCATTTGACAACCTCGTCTCCGTAGCGCGAGACAAGATGCTTAAGAAGCGCTATCACCATATCTGTCCAAAGCTTATAATCCTTAGGAGGAGTGGTATTGCCCTTCCAGTAAAAAATCGTCTGTTCTCCGCTCGCAAGCTTTCCGGGCATGAATCCAAGCTCGAGATACGGGCGTATACCAAGCCTTATATACGCGTCAATAATGCGGTCGATATAGGTATAGTTATACTCTACCTTTGTCACTCCGTCTTCTTCGTATTCATGGTATATTGATACATCATCGGAAAAAAGACCGTGTCCCCTGATATAGGAAAAACCGATCATCTTCTGAACAAATTCCAGCTCCTTAAGATATTCTTCGGTCAGTGCAAGACCGAGTCTCCCGGTTCCGACACAGTAATCTGCATTGTTGTTAAAGTGAATTTTCCCTTCTCGAGATACCGAGATCTTATGTGCAGTCATGATCAATACTCCTTTATATTATTTTGAAATACCTTCCCATCAGTTTACATTACCCTCTAAAATTCAACAAGTAGGGACGCATCCTGTCACAGCCATTCATTTTTATATGTTATAATGTGGAAACAGGGGGTGAAAATATGAATTGTCCTTTTTGCGGTAAATACAACGAAGAAGGCGAGATCCTGTGCAATAATTGCGGGATAAAGCTGACTGCCCGAAGCGGTCAGAGCGGGAATAAACCTTTAAATAAAGACCAATGGAATTCTGTTGATTACAAGGACGGTTATTCGGATGTAAAAAAATCCAAATTACCGCATATAAAGCTTCCCTTTATAGACTTTAAGAAGATCATCTTTGTGATCATACCTGTCTTATTTTGCATCGGATATCTGATATACACCTATTTTCCAAGGGCTGATCAGGGTCCGGACATGTACGATCTGATGTATATCGTCTCAACTCTTGATGATACCGCAGATGAAGAAAACACAGAGGAGACTTCAATAAATCCGGATAAAACGGATTTAAGCCCGGAGGAGCGTGAACAATTGTACCTTTCCGAGCTTCAGGGAACCTGGGTGGCCGGCGACAGTCTTTATGTTCATCCCGAGTATCATCTGTTCGGTGACGGAACCGGGTATATCTACGTAAAGGGAATGTATAAGGAAAAACCCATCATATGGTCTCTCAAAAGCTTCAAGGATCACGCATCCGTTACCATGTACTATACGAACAACCAGAAGGTTGAAAAGGAATTCATCTATAAAGAAAGCACATTATATGTTTCCGGTAATGAATATACCAGGCTCTCATCCGAAGACGTTGTGACAGATGATACCCGGGATCTGCTTTTGGATGAAGAATCACTCAAGTGGGCGGGGACATGGTGGTCAAGAAGCCTTGATAAGATGACTCTCCCTATCGTGCTGCTTGGAGAAAACGGACGCGGACAGTTCAATTACTATGACGGAGAGATCGTTACCTTTACGTGGAATTATGAAGAAGACAAAAGGACTCATGCCGGATACATCCGTGTCAGATATGTGAGTATAGATTCTTCCGATTATCTGATACCGGTCCGGGATGATATGCTGGATATGAATGTTTACGGACTGTATATCAAAGAATCGGATGATTAAATTCCGTGACGATCTAAAAGGGGCTGTCGCACTAGATGATTAAATCATCAGGGCGAAGCCCCTTTTCATTTTAACGGTCCTATTACTGAGCTGCTTTGATATCTTCAAGCACCTTCTGAAGATCTTCGCGGATGCTGAGGTGCTGTGGACAAGCCTGCTCGCACTTTCCGCACTTCTTGCAGGCTTCGGCGGTCTTACCTTCCTTAACCATGTTGTCCCAGTTCCACTTTACAACTCCGAAGTTCTGGTACATGTGATAACGGTTCCATACACTGAAGTTTCCGGGTATATCAACTCCGAAGGGACAAGGCATACAGTATTTGCATCCCGTACAGCCATTCTGTATACGGCTGTTCATGATCTCCTTGATCCTGTCTATAGCTTCATATTCCTTATCGGTCATGGGCTCAAAATCAGTAAATGTATCAAGATTATCATCAACCTGATCCATGGTGGACATTCCGCTGAGAACCGTCAGGATATTCGGGAGGGTTGCAACATATCTGAGTGCAAATGATGCAGCACTCTTTCCTGGTCTGAGTTCACCGAAGATATCCATGATATCATCGGAAAGCTTTGCAAGAGATCCTCCCTTGACCGGCTCCATGATGGTAAGGGGAATACCCTTTTCCTCGGCAAGCTTATAGCCCTTCATTCCGGCCTGGTCATCGGTATCCATATAGTTAAGCTGGATCTGGCAGAAATCCCAGTCACGGTAATTGATGATCTCTTCAAATGCACTGTACTCATCATGGAATGAGAATCCGAGGAATCTTATCTTGCCCTCAGCCTTAAGCTCCTCAAGTCTCTTTACGGTACCGAGCTCCACCATCTTTCTCCAGCTTCCGCGGTTCATGGCATGCATCAGATAAAAATCAAAATGATCTGTCTGAAGCTTGGAAAGCTGTTCATTAAAATATTTGTCAACGTCCTCGATGGTATTGACGAACCATACAGGAAGCTTTGTTGCAAGATAATATGAATCACGCGGATATTTCTTAAGAGCCTCGCCGACAAAAAGCTCGCTCTCACCGTCATGATAAGGATATGCGGTGTCGATATAGTTGACGCCTGCTGCAATAGCCTTATCAAGCATCTTCTCCGCCAGAGGCCTGTCGATCTTTCCATCCTCTCCTATGGGAAATCTCATACATCCGAAACCAAGCAGCGATACATCAATACCAAGCTTATCAAATCTTCTTTTTTCCATCCGCTACACCCCTTTACACAACAAATCGACCATCGCGCTGAATACGCAAAACCTCAATCTGACTTTAACACATATATTCCCAATAAAAAAAGTACATTCTTGCTTTGCTTTTCCCCGATTATTGCGCTGAGGCTAAATCCAAGCCAAAAACAGAATCATTACACATGTATGAGGTTGAACATGAGTGAGGATCTGTTCACACATATGCGCAGATGATCGATATGGATGGCTGAAATAAATATGCGATGCGAATGGCTTATATGAAAATCCGACGCAAATGTCAAAAAAAAAAGAGTGCGGACAAATGTCCGCACTCTTTAATGAACTGATCAGCAATTACTTCTTAGCGCCGTTAACGACATCCTTGAGAGCCTTGCCTGCCTTGAACTTGGGAACTGTAGCTGCGGGGATCTTGATAGCCTCGCCGGTCTGAGGATTCTTGCCCTTACGAGCCTTTCTCTTGGAAGTCTCGAAGGTTCCGAAGCCTACAAGCTGAACCTTTCCCTTTTTCTTAAGCTCCTTGGTAACGGTAGCGGTGAAAGCCTTAAGTGCCTTCTCGGTCTGAGCCTTGGAAAGTCCGGTCTCTTTTGCCATTGCTTCAACTAATTCTGTCTTGTTCATTTTTTTACCTCTCAATTAAATTGCAGGTTTTAAAATTGATAGATCAAAATCACTTCTTAGCGCCGTTAACAAGGTCCTTGAGAGCCTTGCCTGCCTTGAACTTAGGAACGGTAGCTGCAGGGATCTTGATAGCTTCACCGGTCTGAGGATTCTTGCCCTTACGAGCTGCTCTCTTGGAAGTCTCGAAGGTTCCGAAGCCTACAAGCTGAACCTTTCCCTTCTTCTTGAGTTCCTTGGAAACGGTGTTAGTGAAAGCCTTAAGAGCCTTGTCAGCATCAACCTTGGTAAGTCCTGTTTCCTTTGCAATTGCATCAACTAATTCCTGTCTGTTCATAAATAATTCTCCTCCATAATTTGGTGTGTTGCTATCGCAACATGTTTATAATACCGAAAAATACGGCATTTTTCAATATTTAGATGATATTTTTCCTCATCATTTGAGGATTTTTTTAAGCGGAGTAAATACTATATAAAAATATACAAAACCGATCAGTGCGGTTAAGAGCTGTGTAACGGAGAAAGCCTCCTGAAATACATGCATTTTGCCTCTTAACGGGCTTTCTGCGGGAATGAAGGTGGGAAGGAGCCACGCCGCAATTGTAAGACCCATGATGCATCCCTTGGCAACGCTTGATACAAGAGCCATCAAAGCGGAGCGAAGGCTGATAAGCTTGCCTGCTTTTACAGCAGGCTTAAAAAGAAAATGTACGCAGATAACAAGCACTGCATTTCCGAGCATGATGAGCGGTATGATTCCGGGAACTGCAGTCATGACCGGTGATGCCGCGATGATAAATGCAGTAACCGGGGTTATTACCGCAAGAACAAGTCCCCACATAAGTCCGGCATACATTACCGCAAGTATCAGACACAGATTAACTATCGGCCCCGTGATGTAAACACTGAGGCTCTTAAGGAACTGGCTTGCGATACAGAGCGCAAGAAGAATCGCGGTAACGGCGATCTGTTTTGTAAGTGAAGCTGCTTTTTCTTTTTCCATTTTTCAAAACTCCTTTTTCAGATGAAGTTCCCCCCGACATCTTCAAAGAAACAATAATACAAAGCTATATTTTTTCACGAATGAAGCGGGACCTTAAGGCCCCGCTTTTATTCATATAGTTTTTTTCAAAAACAATCTGCTCATCAGCACATCTTATCAAGTGCAACAGGATCGTTACTGACTGACATTGCGACATCCCTTGCAACTCTTCCGTGAATGATAAGTGAAGCAAGATCATCATTAAGAAGATGCATGCCCTGATTACGGCTGCTCTGGATGATCGAAGGAAGCTGGATCGTCTTCTTGTCACGGATAAGGTTTCCTACAGCGGGAGTATTGGTCATGATCTCAGTTGCAACAACACGTCCCTTACCATCGGTTGTAGGAAGAAGCGTCTGAGTGATAACACCCTTGATAACGTTGGAAAACTGGGTTCTGATCTGATCCTGTCCTTCAAGAGGTGTCGCATCGATGATTCTTTCGACCGTCTGCGCGGCACTTGTTGTATGAAGAGTGGAAAGGACCAGGTGGCCTGTCTCAGCAGCGGTGATAGCTGCAGATATGGTCTCGAAGTCACGCATCTCTCCTACGAGGATTATATCGGGATCCTCACGGAGTGCGGAACGAAGAGCTGTAGCAAAGCTTTCAACATCCCTTCCGACCTCTCTCTGGTGGATCATCGCCTGATTATGTGGATATACATACTCGATAGGATCCTCGATGGTTATGATATGTCTTGCTGTGGTCTTATTGATATGAGCGACCATGGAAGCAAGAGTTGTGGATTTTCCGGATCCGGTAGGTCCTGTTACAAGGACAAGGCCTCTGGGCATCTCTGCAAGCTCCCTGACAACGGGAGGAAGTCCGAGTTCTTCGAAGGTAGGAATTGTCTGGTTAAGAATACGGATGCTGGCCGCAAGATTATTTCTCTGATGATAGATATTGGCTCTTATTCTGGTGCCGTCCCAAAGCATGACACCTACGTCAAGATCGGCTCCGCCGGTAACCTTCTCTATCTGCTCCTTTTCAAGGAACGAGAAGATCATATTTCTTGATTCCTCAGCGGTAGGTGCCGGCTCGATGATCTGAAGAGTTCCGAATCTTCTGATAGCAACATTGGTACCTACGGTAATGTGGATATCGGAGCATTCGTTCTGAATAGCATACTCGACCAGTTCTTTAAAGCCCATTGAATATTCCTCCCCTTATAAGCTTTACAACATACACGGATATTATAACAGAATGTGTTCAAATGTACATCTGAAATGTCATTTACCCTGAGACCATCTTATGAATTTCCAAAACAGTCTCCAAACGAACCTGTACAGGATATATGCAGCCACTCCAACTATCGGGGCTATCCAGAGCGGCTTATGGACGATCCATAACACGATCAGCGCAAGCAGTGATACGACAGCTATTATCTTAACCGCATAAAAGAACCATGCGATCCCCATAACGGCAGCGCCAAGCTTTTCTTCTCTTTTTTCCTGTTCACGATTTCCCATGAGCATTCATCCGCCGGGTCACAATTTAAATGCAGTTCCTATGAAAAGGGCAACTGCTCGTCCCGTATCATCCGTAATATCAACATTAATGACTGTTGTAGTCCTTCCGTCCTTTATCACCTTAGCCTTTGCAAACATTTTAGTTCCCTTTGGAGCGGCAAGATAATTGATACTCACCTGTGATGCAACTGAAGGGAAATGAATATTATTGGCAAGTACCGCCAGCGCAAGGTCAGCCAGTGTAAAGATTGCGCCTCCCATGATACCGCCGTTTGCATTTCTTAAAGCACTTGTCTGTTCCACGCTGCAAACGACCTCGCCTTCTGACAGTGAATCTATCTGCATCCCGGCATTTGTGGCAAACAGGTCATTTTTAAAATATTCTCTTGCTTCTTCAAGACTGTTAAACTTCATTGTATCTTGCCCTCTCCCCACCGATGTATTTGTAACGGCTGATGCCTGCCAAAACTATGGCCTCTCCGATCTTTCTGTTTGAAAGCTTTGCGGGAACCACAACAGGTCTCATATGCATGCCTATCATAACTCCGCCTATATCGATCCCGACTGCAGCTGAGGCTCTAATATCCTCAACAACAACAGGCTCCTTAAGAGAATAGTAATGCCTGGTCGCAAAGGCACCGCCGCCCTTTTTGTGAGGCACGACATTAACTATGGTAAAGCCGTACTTTTCCGCAACTGCCTTCTCAACAACAAGCGCACGGTTCAGATGCTCGCAGCACTGTACCGCGATCTCAAATTTTCCTCCGAACACTTCCGTAAATGCCCTGTACAGATCATCTGCGATCTCCTCGCTCGAATCGGTTCCGGGCATCTCTCCAAGAATGGTGCTCGTGGAGCACCCAACGACCAAAAGATCACCTATCCTGCGTGCTGCCTTATCCTTTATCTCCTGAAAAACCTGTACAGCCTGTTCATAAATCTCCAATTTATTTTCCTCCCGGCAAATCTGCCACCTAACGATTATATCAACAACAAGACGTTAACGCACCAAAAAACTGTATTAAACAGGTTATTTTACCGCATCAAAAGCAAAAAATGATAAATATAATAGCAGAAATACAGATGCGAAGAGCGTTCCCCTGACCTAAAATACTATGTATAACGCAACCGTTAAAGGAAGGAGAACTGATATGTTTGATTTTAAATATTTCACACCGACAAAAGTGCTATTCGGAAAAAATACCGAGAGCAAAGTTGCCGAGCTCATAAAGGAATTCGGCGGAACGAAGGTTTTGATACATTACGGTGGCGGAAGCGTAGTCCGCTCCGGTCTGCTTAAAAAAGTAACGGACACACTGGATGCTGCCGGAATATCATATGTCACGCTGGGCGGTGCAGTACCCAATCCCCATCTCGGACTTGTATATGAAGGCATCGAGCTCTGCAAAAAAGAAAAGATAGATTTCCTTCTGGCAGTAGGAGGCGGAAGCGCCATTGATTCAGCCAAGGCGATCGGATACGGAGTGGCTAATGAAGGGGATGTATGGGATTATTACGATTACAAGCGCACCGTAACAGGATGCATGCCTCTGGGCGTAATACTCACCATTGCAGCAACCGGAAGTGAGATGAGCGACTCTTCTGTCATCACCAAAGAGGAAGGCCTCGTAAAGCGCGGATACAGCAGTGATTTCGGAAGACCTAAGTTCGCAATACTCAATCCGGAGCTCACCATGACTCTCCCCGATTATCAGACCGCATGCGGATGCACCGACATTATGATGCATACGATGGAAAGATACTTTACAAACGGCGGAAACATGGAGATCACCGACGCCCTTGCAGAGGGTCTTCTCCGTACAGTTAAAAAGAATGCGGTCATACTCCGCGACGATCCCAAAAACTACGACGCAAGAGCGGAGGTCATGTGGGCGGGAAGCCTTTCCCACAACGGCCTGACCGGATGCGGCAACGACGGAGGCGACTGGATGACACACAAGCTTGAGCATGAGCTCGGCGGACTTTATGATGTTGCCCACGGTGCGGGACTTGCGGCCATCTGGGGAAGCTGGGCCAGATATGTCTATAAAAACTGTCTCCACAGATTCAAGAAATTCGCACTTAATGTAATGGATGTTGAAAATACCGGAACCGATGAAGAGATCGCTCTTCGCGGCATCGAGGCAATGGAGGATTTCTACAGGAGCATAAATATGCCGACAAACCTCCGCGAGCTCGGTGTTAACGCAACAGATGAAGATCTTGTGACCATGGCTCACAAATGCGCTGTGGGCGTCGGCGGAGAAATGGGATCCGCAAAGGTCCTTGATGAAAAAGCAATGCTTGAGATCTTCAGAATGAGTATGTAAAAAAAATCGGGATGTCCGCATCATACGGACATCCCATTTTTACGCTTTTTTAACTGACGACTCCCTTTAGATTCATCTTCCAGATATTGTGAACCGTATCAAAGTATAAATAGAGAGTGCGCTGTCTTCCAAATGCCACAACATTACATTCAAACGCTCTGAACTTGTCAGAGATAAAAACTCCGTCCGGCATCTGTCTGGCGCCTCCAAAGGAAAGATCCCTGTATCCCTTAATATTTAACGTCTGATATTCTCCTGTTTCATCAACAAGGCGAAGTCTCATCGGAATGATGGATCCGTCTGACGAAAACTGACAGATAACATCAACCGGTCTGAAATCCACTGGCATACTCATATCAATTCTCCGGATTCAACCTTTTGATCTTTTCTTCAAATACATCACGATCAGGATGATACATGCCGCTATTGTTGTGAATGCTATTGCCAAAGCTATCCATCCTGCAGTGGAGAACACTCTTCCAAGCTTTATTGCTGCCTCAACGGATTCTGCGCCCTGCAGCGTTACTCCGTTTGTTGTAATGGTAGCGCTCTCCGGGGAGCTTGAAAAAATGAATCCAAGTATACCGAAGGTCGCCGAAAAGACCGAAGCAAGCAGTCCGACCACTCCGGAAAAGATCCCCGAGATCAGGAGTCCCACGTAAGATTTTTGATTCATCCGTAACCTCCGATTACTTATCCGAGCATCTTTGCGATCACTTCATTAATTACCTTGCCGTCAGCCTTACCCTTAAGTTCAGGCATAACGGTTTTCATGATCTGACCTTTGTTTCCGGTAGCGATGACCTCAGCAAATTTCTCCTTAAGAACAGCTTCCACCTCATCTGCGGAAAGCATTTTGGGAGCGTATTCCTCAAACACCTTAAGTCTGGCTTCATATTCGGCCTTGAGCTCAGCCCTTGAATCGGGGCAGGTATCTATCTGCTCCTTTACGCTCTTTATCTCCTTGAGGATTGCCTGATCAGTCATATCATCGGGAATATCATCACGGCATCCCGCATCTATGGCAAGCTTTTTGGTTGCTGATACAAGTGTCGATATAGCATCCTTTCTGACCTTATCGTGATCCTTCATAGCCTGGATCATATCCTTCTGTAAAGTTGAAAACTGCATTTTTATTTCCTCCTTGTTCTATCCCGGAATCAATCTAATTCACACCGGATACTATTTTAACAAATATTCAAAAAAAAGCACTTAAAATCAGGCCCAAATGTCCGCTTTTATCCCTGTTTTCCTCTCGGACTTTCTCCATACCTTTTTACATATGCCCTGTAGAAGGATGAGTAATCACCAAAGCCGCATTTTTCGGCTGCCTCGCCTGCAGTTTTTCCTTCCTCAAGCATTTTTCTTGCGGCTACAAGCCTCTTTGCGGTTATGTACTCCCACGGTGACGCACCGGTTGACTGCTTGAAGATCCTGCCTATCTGTGACTGACTCACATAAAATTGTTCGGAGAGGATCGGAATTGAAAGCTCATCCGATATATGGCTGTTCACATATTTCAGTATTTTCTCGGACAGGGTGCTCTTTTTTCTGCGCCTGCCGCCGGTCTTTGCTTCAGCAGCATCATCAAGGTCATCATCAAGTCCTGACAGTATTTCCATGATAATACGATATGCCGCAAGCCTTCTGTCATAATCGTCATCATATTCTGCGCATATCTGCTCGAAGAGTACTTCAAAACCGGGTTTTTCATAAAGGTTCATCTGTCCCAGTGCCCTGTCCGTGTACAGTCTCATCAGACGCCGCTCCGAATCAATGTCATCAAACAGGCTTACAGGAAAATTTACGGCATATCTTTCGTAAATACCATTATCAAGAAGCCTGGCTCTGTGAACCTCTCCGGGGCCCATAGCAAGAAGACTTCCGCGCTTCATGTGATATTCGGTTCCCTCCACAAGATAATCCGCTTTGCCATCGATAAAATAATATAATTCACATCTCTCATGGATATGCATCTTATAACCGCTTCCGTCTGCATGCTCTTCTCTTACATGTCTCGTATATATGTCATTTGCTTCATGTTCGTAAAAAAATTCCATATATAAACTCCAGGTTTCAGATTTTATTCAAAAATAACCCTGCCTCATAGCTTAGAAGGTATCATCGCATGCGTAGATTTGCAATATTTATTATATTATTTGCAATTTTAATGCATATTCTTTCATGCTATCATTCACTCAACAAATGAAAAACTTAGTTCAAAGGAGATATCAATGAAATTCAGACTGGCTGCATTTGCGGATGAAGCATCACAGAATATCGAC
Source organism: uncultured Lachnospiraceae bacterium (assembly GCA_946531495.1). Taxonomy (GTDB): domain Bacteria; phylum Bacillota; class Clostridia; order Lachnospirales; family Lachnospiraceae; genus AC2028. Next base: position 15,535 of record CAMNAQ010000020.1, read on the forward strand.
GAACAGATAAAGGCCATGAAGGATAATGGCATTGAGCTTCTTGAGATAAGAGGTGTGGACGGGACTAATATCGCAGACATCACACTATCCAAGGCAAAGGAAGTAAGATCCAGGCTTGATGATGCGGGGCTGTCTGTATGGTCACTCGGATCACCTTTCGGAAAAATATCTCTTTCAGATGATTTCGAAAAGCACCTCGATTCCTTCAAGCATGGGGTGGAGCTGTGCAATGAGCTTGGCACAAAACACATAAGACTTTTCAGCTTCTACGGAGCCGAGGGACGCTTTGATGATGTTGCAGAGAGACTCTCTAAATTCACCAAAGCCGCAAAAGGATCCGGGATCGTGCTGTGTCATGAAAATGAAAAGGGTATCTATGGAGATATTGCTTCAAGATGTCTTGAGATACAGAAAACTTTTCCTGAGATCAAAGCAATCTTCGATCCGGCCAACTTTATTCAGTCAGGTCAGGATACTCTCGAGGCATGGAAGCTCTTAAGTCCTTATGTTGAATATATGCATATAAAAGATGCCCTTCCTGACGGATCTGTCGTTCCGGCAGGTAAAGGTTCAGGTAATCTTCCTTATCTTCTGAATCAGTATACAGGAGATGTTTTGACCATCGAGCCGCATTTAACAGTATTCAAGGGACTTGATGATCTGGAGAAGGACGAGAAGAGTCAGGTAGGAAAATATTCATACCCGGACCCTTTCACCGCATTCAAGGCAGCAGCGGATGCGCTTAAAAGCTTACTGTGATCATTGGTCTCTTCATATCGTGGTGTTTTTTCAAGATCACTAACGGTACAGATTTATGTTTTCTAAAGTGCTTACATCATTTACAGGAGAATAGATATGGATAAGATAAGACTCGGAATAATCGGTGTTGGAAATATGGGGACGGGACATCTTCAGAATATCGCAGATGGTATGTGTCCAAGAATCGAAGTCACTGCAGTATCTGACATTGTTCCGGAGAAACTTGGCAGAGCTAAGACAATCTGTCCTTCCATAGAGTGCTTTTGTGATACGGATGCAATGCTTGACAGCGGACTTATAGATGCAGTTCTTATCGCTGTCCCCCACTATGACCATCCCACTTATGCAATAAAGAGCTTTGAACGGGGATTACATGTGATCACTGAAAAGCCTGCAGGCGTCTATACAAGACAGGTACGTGAGATGAATGAAGCTGCCGAAAAAGCAGGTGTCACATTTGGAATTATGTTCAACCAGCGCTCCAACCCTCTTTTTACCAGAGCCAGAGAGATCGTTAAGAGCGGTCAGCTTGGGGAACTTAAACGTATGGTATGGATCATAACCAACTGGTACAGAACCCAGAGCTACTATGATTCCGGAAGCTGGCGTGCAACCTGGGACGGTGAAGGAGGCGGCGTTCTTCTTAACCAGGCTCCGCATAATCTGGATCTCTGGCAGTGGATATTCGGAATGCCGAAGCGTGTCAGAGCCTTCTGTTCCTTCGGAAAGTACCACAATGTTGCTATTGAAGACGACGTAACCATCTATGGAGAGTATGATAACGGCGCTACCGCAACCTTTATAACCACAACAGGAGAAGCTCCCGGCACCAACAGACTTGAGATATCAGGTGACAGAGGAAAGATAGTTCTTGAGAACGGAACTCTCAAGTGGACCAAACTGAAGACTCCGGAGAGAGAATTCTGCTTTACCAGTGAGGTCGGATTTGCATGTCCCGAAACCGAATACGAAGAATTCACGGCAAAAGAGCCTGACGGACACCCAATCCTTTTGAATGATTTTGCAAATGCCATACTGGATGGCACTCCACTTCTTGCTCCCGGTTATGAGGGTCTGAATTCCCTTTCCATTTCCAATGCTGCATACCTTTCGGCATGGACCGATGACTGGGCTGAAATCCCGGTTAATGAAGAGTTATTTGAGAAGCACCTGAACGAACTAAGAATGAGCGAAAAAAAAACGCAGTAAACCTGCGTTTTAAAAAGAATGTGCAAAAAGATCCCGAACCGATCGAAGTCTTAAGGAAAAGATGGCAGGTGCGGTGGTGAACGGAGGACGGTTCTTTCGTTCACCTTATCTTCACCGGTTTCCGGTTAATGTTTTTATGTATCCCTTAGCATTTATACACAGCATCACTGAAAATACAGCTGTAATAAAAGCCGGAATAACAGCATACCCTGCGCTGATCTGTCCATCACCCTTAAGGACCATTATCCCCATCGCAATGGTGTAGCCTGCACATGCCATTTCCAGTGAAAGAAATATTATAGCTCTTATTATAGCCTGTTTTTTCTCTTTATTGGTATATTCTGCTATCTTCAATAAGGTATCTTTTTCTTCTTTGTCCATATTCTCACTTTTCCTTTCTCCATCGATCATTTCTCTGATATCAACTCCGTAATAATCAGACAGTTCTACCAGGATTCCTAGATCCGGCATCGTATTTCCGTTTTCCCAGCGGGATACGCTTCTGGATGAGACACCGAACATTTCAGCAATCTCCTCCTGGGTCTTTTCTTTTGACTTTCTCAGTTCCTTTAAAAACATCCCAATCTTAACCTGGTCTATCACGGGATTATCCTCCTTTCACTGCTGATGGTACGATATGATCCTCCGAAATAACACGTCAGAGGGTGAGAATATGGTATTTTCGGACAGGACAATTGTGTCCGGTGAGCTAAAAAGCATGAAAAAGGGTGAACGAAGTAACCATCCCCTCGTTCACCCACTGTTCAAACGTTACTGTGCTCTGAGCTCAGCTCCCATTTTCTTATTCAGCTGCTTCATTACGGAGCCGGCTGCATTTTCTATCTCTTCGGAAGTAAGAGTCTTCTCCTTTGAGCCGATGGTCAGGCGGATGGTAACGGACTTCTTGCCTGCAGGTATCTGCTTTCCACGGTACTCGTCAACGAAGGATGCATTCTTGACAAGACCCGAGCCCTTACCTACGATCACATCCTTTATCTTCTCCCAGGTTGCGGAAGAATCAAAGAGCATTGAGATATCGTAATCGGTCTCAGGGTACTCCGCAAGATGTGTGAACTTATTGGTACGTGAGATCAGGGGCTTAAGAAGTGTGCTGTCGATCTCAAAGAGCATTACTGACAGATTCTTAATGCCGCATTCCATGGACACCTTCTTATCAAGAAGTCCCATGTCACCGACCTTAACGTCGCCTACATAGATATTCAGCCATACAACGTTGTCTGCCCACACAGGCTTGTTTTCCTTGCGGAAGGTGAAGCCCTCCATATGTGTGAAGCGGGGCATGTACTCAAGAACACCCTTAACCTCACGGAAAAGGTCATTCAGCTTCTTGATTCCGCTTGCAAAGGCTGCTGCGATATTTCTTCTCTGCTTTGGAAGCTTTTCTGTCTCATCATAAGGTGAGGTATAATCTTCATCAAAGAATACCTGAGCCTCCTCAAAGATTGAGAAATCATCGAAATAGCGCTCATTCTTAACAACGGCTTCACAGAGATTGGGAAGCAGTGTGCTGCGGAGAAAGCTGAGGTCCGGAGCGGGAGGCGTTGAAAGTCTGAGAATTCCCTTTGTATCTCCGATAACGGCATTTACAAATACGTCATTCATCCAGGGATATGTATATACTTCCTGCATTCCGCAGCGGATAGCAAGATACTCCTTGATATTCCTTACAAGGGAGATATCCTTCTGGTTTATTGCATGATCGAAGCTTGTGTTGAAGGATGTTGCCTCGAAATTGTCATAGCCGTACATTCTGGCAACTTCTTCCATGACATCGTCCTTGATGGAGATGTCACCGGTGGAACGCCATGTGGGAGCTATGACATGCATATTGTCGCCGTCAATGGCTACATCGAATCCAAGGATCTCAAGCTTTTCGCGGATCTCATCATTGGTAAGATCCTTTCCGAGTCTCTTGGCAAGCCACTTGAGATTAACGTCTATCTCGGCACGCTGAAGCTTCTTTTCATATTTATCGCAATATCCGGTGATCTTAAGCTCAGGATACAGCTCCTTAAAATACTGAAGAGAAAGTGAAAGAGCCTGATCGCATCTTTCAGGATCAACAGCCTTCTCATAACGTGAGGAAGCCTCAGTACGGTTATCATAGCGGAGTGCGGTTCTTCTGATACCGGTGGACTCAAAGTTTGCAACCTCAAGGATGACTCTAGTGGTCTTCGGAAGGATCGAATCCTTGGCTCCTCCCATGACACCTGCAAGAGCAACAGCGCCCTCTCCGTCGGCGATAACAAGGTCGTCTTCATTAAGCTCAAGGTCCTTGCCGTTTAAAAGAAGGAGCTTCTCATTATTTTCGGCACGTCTTACTCTTATATGATCCTTGATATTATCCGCATCAAATGCATGTGTAGGGTTGCCTGTTGCGAGCATTACATAGTTGGTGATATCAACCAGTGCATTGATGGGACGCATACCGACTCTCCAGATACGGCTCTGCATCTCAAAGGGTGAGGGCTTGACCTCTACTCCGCTCATCTCAACACCGATATAACGGGGGCAGCGGTCGGTATCCAATATCTCAACCTTAAAATCCGAGGGAGCATCTATCTGCGCAGGCTCGAACTTCTTAAGAGGAAGCTTGTAGAGAGCAGCTATCTCACGTGCAATGCCGTAATGTCCCCAGAGGTCGGGGCGGTTTGTCATAGACTTGTTATCTATCTCGAGAAGCACATCATCAAGTCCGAGAGCTTCAGCGATGGGAGTTCCTGCGGGTACGTCAAATGCGGAAAGGTCGAGTATCTCAGCCTCCTGTGACGAGGGGAACAGGTCTCCGAGGCCTATCTCATCGGAAGCGCAGATCATTCCATAGGATTCAACTCCTCTGAGCTTGGACTTTTTGATGACTACAGGCTCGCCCTCTCCGTGCCAGCGAACTACCGCGCCCGGAACGGATACGGCTACTCTCATGCCGACCTCAAGATTGATGCCTCCGCATACAATGGTCTTGTCCTCTCCGTCTCCGATATCAACCGTGCAGACTCTTAATTTATCTGCGTCGGGATGGGGATTCACTTCTTTTATTACACCCACAAGCATGTTGTCAAAGCGCTTGCCGAGATATTCAACATCTTCCACCTCAACGGTATCCATGGTCAGGTCGTATGCCAGCTTTTTAAGATCCGTATCATCGGGAAGACTTACATAATCTTTTATCCATGATAAAAAAAGTTTCA
>CAMNAQ010000021.1 GCA_946531495.1 uncultured Lachnospiraceae bacterium
AATACGGATTACCTTATTATGAAACTGCCAGAGAAAGGGAAGAAGTTTTTCAACAATTTCTTCGAGATTTCGAGATAAAGTGATGGTAAATAATGTTTCAAGACGCTCTTATGTAACAGAAGCAGCATTACCAAAGAAGAAACTGATCCGGTAAAGCAGATCATCTTAGAGAAAAAACGTAATCCTCACTTTTAGTAAACATGTAAAAAGGAAAGATCTGAATGAGATACAAAAACATCACCCGCGCGGTTTTTCTGAACCGTCCGAACCGGTTCATTGCAGAGGTTGATATTGGCGGTCATAGAGAAACTGTACACGTTAAGAATACCGGAAGATGTAAGGAGCTTCTTGTGCCGGGATGTGAGGTTTGGCTTACGGCACCGGGGACAGAAGGCAGAAAGACTAAATATGATCTGGTTGCGGTTCGGAAGAGTAACGGTTTACTGTTTAATATAGACAGCCAGGCTCCCAATAAGGTTGTGAAGGAATGGCTTGATACTAAGGATTATGACCGGATAATTCCGGAGTATACATATGGGAATTCACGGATAGATTTTTATATGGAGCGTGGGAATGAAAAGTATCTCATGGAGGTAAAAGGGTGTACTCTGGAGGAAGACGGAATCGGATATTTCCCTGATGCTCCCACAGAACGCGGCGTCAAGCATGTACGTGAATTGATAAAGGCAAAGCAGAAAGGTTACGTGACGATCCTTGCTTTTGTTATACAGATGGATGGTGTCAGCAAGGTGCTTCCTAACAGAAAGATGCATCCTGAATTCGGTACTGCAATGGATGAGGCAATAGAAGCCGGAGTTGAGATCCTGTTTCTTACATGTCATGTGGAACCGGGCAGCCTGGTTGTAAACGTATAACATGGGATGGATTTGTACTATACGTATTCCCTGATGTTTAAGAAAAAATGGTAATATTTTTTCGGAGAATAAGATGAAAAGAAGATCAGTTGATCCAATCTATTCAATGTGTGTTCAGCCTTCATTTATCATAGGGACCAATAATGAGGACGGCTCATATAATTTTGCGCCCATCACATGGGTGAGTGCGACTTATGAGAAAGGTGACGGATACCTTCTTGTTATCAGCATGTCAGGAAACAAGAGGACCAGACAAAATGTTATCCGGTCGGGGATATTCAGTGCAAATCTTGTAAATAAAAATATGCTTCCTCTCATGGATTATCTGGGGTCAAAGCATGCAGCCGAGGGAAAAAAGGATGATGTCGAATATGGCGTGAGCCGGGGTGAGGTGCTGGATGTCCCAACGCTGGACGACAGCCCGTGGGTATATGAATGTGAAGTTGAAAGATCGGTGGAAACAGGAGAGTCTGTTACCTTCTTCTGCTATATCAGAAATATACAGATGGATGAAAATCTGTCATGTAAGGACACATTTGATGTTGATCTGACTGTTCTGGATCCCGTCATATATTCCGGACGCTATCACAGCCTCGGAAGCATGCTGGGTAAGATCGGGGACTTCAAAAATGATGCAGGTGTCACTGGCGGAAGCACGAATGATGTGCTGGATAAATTCCACCGCAGAAGAATGATCATGCATCTGATACTGGCTATAGGAGTGCTTGTATCTTTGATGGGACTTGGAACAATGATCCCGGCAATACTGATCATTGGCATTATCGGGATCGTGGCTTCGCCCTTTTATGGCCTTTTTAGCGGAGCAATGTGCTGCCCCTATTGCGGGGAAATACTTGGACGCCGCGGATTTGGAGATCATTGTCAGTACTGCGGGAAAAAGATATTCTGATCACTTTCTTAACATGAGTTTTCTTGCAATGGTAATACCGATCTTATATGGAAGGGGGCGGAGAGCTTTATCCGCCTCTTTTAATTTCTCTCTGATCGGTATGTTCTGAGGGCAATGCATTTCGCACTTGCCACATTCTATGCACTGGCTCGGAAAGCCCGGTTCCTTGGTAAGACCGACTGTCTGTGCATACTGAAAACGCCCGTCGCTTTTTGATTCGATGAACATTGCATTATAACATCTGAATGCTCCGGGGATATCCACACCCTTAGGACAGGGCATGCAGTATCTGCATCCGGTGCATCCGACTTTTTCCAGTTCTCTTATACGCGCAGTAACCTCGGCAAGGGTTTTGTGATCTTCTTCGGTAAAGTGGCCTGCCGGTGCGGTATCTGCGGTGTTACAGTTTTCGCGGACCATCTCCACGCTGTTCATTCCCGAGAGTACAACCGTGACTTCGGGCTGGTCATACAGCCATCTTAATCCCCACTCGGCAGGGGACCAGTTTCTTCCGCTTTCCTGCATGGTCTTTCTGGCGGATTCGGGAAGCATATTGACGAGCTTGCCGCCTCTTAACGGTTCCATGATAACGACAGGGATGCCTTTTGCGGCAGCGGCTTTCAAGCCATCCACACCGGCCTGTGTATTCACATCAAAATAGTTGTACTGTATCTGGCATATATCCCAGCCATAATCGTTCAGTATCTTGAGGAATCCATCCGTATTCCCATGATATGAAAAGCCTATATTGCGGATCTGGCCGCTCTTTTTCTTCTGATCTATCCATTCGATCACTCCGACATTTTTCAGCTTTTCCCACATCGCTATATCTGTGAGGTGATGCATGAGATAGTAGTCTACGTGATCGGTTCTGAGTCTGGAAAGCTCTTCATTAAAGTATCTGTCTAAAGCGGCATTATTGCTTACAAGATACTGGGGTAGTTTCGTTGCGATCCTGATCTTATCTCTTATGCCGTTCTTTTCAAATATCCTGCCTATTGTTTCCTCACTGCCCGGATAAAGGTATGCGGTGTCAAAATAATTGACGCCTGCATTATAGGCTTCCATGATCTCACGTTCTGCTTCGTCTATGTCGATATTGTTGCCCTTTTTTATAAAGCGCATACAGCCGAATCCGAGGATTGAAAGTTTGTCTCCGTGTATATCCTGTCTGTATTGCATATGTTTTCCTTCCGAATAATGCAAGCATGGCAGTACTTGATCTATCGCTTATCTGATCTCTTCGATCGTGATCATATCTGTAAGTATGTAGTGGAAGAGAGGGTATGAACAGTTTTCGTTTTCGGTATATCCCGTCTGGAGATTGATCGTGTCAGAAGGGTCGCTTGGATTGACCCCGGTGTAATTGCCTCTGAATACGAAATTACTGTTACCGCGCATGAACTGATCTATGGCTGCGTCCATGGCTTCCTGAGTTCCGGGAGCGGCTGACTGAAGGTTGAGGTCGGTCATCTCGATCCATCCGGTAGCAAATCCGCCTGAGGTATCATTTTCATGTATGCGGCCGGATACCACGGACTCAATCTTTTTATTTGACATGACAGCATCAACTGCAGAGAGAACATAGGGCTCCCAGCAGACCCTGGAGGTTACAAGTGAAGAGACCGGAGCAACCTCCGACATGCTCTGGCTCCATCCGACATAGTAGACCTTTCCGCTTCCGGAGGCTTCTTCACATGCGATTGCGGGTCCTATGGTGTCGGTGTGCTGCGAGATGATAACGCATCCGTCCTCTATAAGCTGTTCTGCGGCTTTTTTTTCAAGAGCATAGCTGCTCCAGTTTTCTGTATAGCATACATGCATGACTGCAGTGGGAACGATGGAACGAACTCCGAGTATGAATGAAGTGTATCCGGATATTACTTCCGAGGTGGGGAATGCAGCAACAAATCCGACGATTGCCTGATCTTCGGTAATGATCCCTTCCGATATCATCTGCTTTATCTTCATGCCGGCTACAATACCGCTGACGTATCTTCCCTGATATGCTTCACCCTTGAAGGTGTGGTAGTTGGAAGATACCTTTATTCCGCTCATATCCCTGTAGGAAGTCTGGCAGAATTGGATATCCGGGTATTCTTGTGCCAGTTCGGGAACGAGCTCACTGTATCCGTTGAAAAAGATGATATCGCATCCTGCATCTGCAAGTTCTCTGAGGGGCTCTTCCATCTCGTCATCAAGTACATTGCTGCATGTCAGTATCTCGATGCGTTCTCCGTATTTTTTTTCGAGGGCGTCACTTGCCAGAGAGAAGTTATAGGTATAGGGGGTACTTTCATCGTTGTCGTAGATGAATCCTACCTTGATATGCTCCTTTTCGTCATTGAGGTTAAGTAATCCAAAGCATGTCAGGAAAACGGCAAGGACAACAATGCATGTAAGGATGGTGGTTACATATACACGTTTCATTTGCTTCCTCCCTCCTTATCATCTGATGAATTCTTATTGCCTTCTTTCATCTCGGCTTCCTGTATTTTCTTATCCTCCTCCACACGGCGCTTCAATTCTTCCTGTGCCTCTTTATCCGCATTCTGAATCTCGGCACGCTTTTGTGCATACAGCTCGTCAAGATCTATGATCTTTTTATCGATGAGGCGAAGGAAAGCATCGAGAGCATCGGGATCAAACTGGGTTCCCCTTCCACGTTTCATTTCATTGATAACGTAATCCGTGTCCATGTGATTTCTGTAAACACGGTTGGAGGTCATTGCGTCAAATGCATCCGCAACTCCGATTATGCGGGCGAAGAGAGGAATTTCTTCTCCCTTTAATCCGTCCGGATAACCGCGCCCGTCATAGCGTTCGTGGTGAGAGCGTGTTCCGTCCAGAACATTTTCCACAAGAGTGAAATCCTTCAGGATCTCAGCACCTCTTATTACATGGGATTTCATTATCGCGTACTCTTCATCGGTAAGTCTTCCGACCTTGTTCAGAACCGCATCGGGTATTCCGATCTTTCCTATATCGTGCATCTGCGCGGCTTTTCTCAGGTTAGAGAGTGCTTTGTCACGTTGCCACCACTTAAAGCAGTTCATTTCCTCGGCAATCATCACGGAGTATTCGGCAACACGTGTAGAGTGCTGATGGGTTCTTACGTCTCTTGCGTCGACTGCGTTAGCTATAGCCATGACGGTTTCGTTGGCCATATTCAGCTTGATCTGCTGCTGGTTGAGCTGTCTTTGTACCACCAGCCATGTAAACCAGATGATGGTCAGAGTGAGAATAGCCAGCATGTATGCGACAAACCCGGGCTGTTCATAGAGCTCGCCTTCCTTGATGATCTCGAACTCTCGGTCTTCAAGAACGTGTTCACCGGCACTGTCCAGTATGGCAAGGTGGAAGGTGTAATTACCCGCCGGGAGATTGACATATATTATGTTGTTCAGATTGTTTTGAGGGATTATGGTCCACTGTGAATCATATCCTTCAAGGAAGTAACCTACATTGGGATCCTGAATAGTATAGTTTAAAACCTCAGGTGAAAGCTCGATCCGGCTTATACCCTGTCCGACAGTAATAGCACCGAGTCTGTCAAGCGGCTGACGCACTCCGTCAAGTCTTACAGATGCAAGCTGGATCCTGTATGAACGGACATCGCTGTTGTATTTATCCACGTCTATGCAGTAAACACCGGTATCACAGGGAAGGTATAATTCACCGTTTCCGTTGTAATAATTCCATGAATTGGCAGTAAGTGAAGTTCCGAGTCCTCTTCGGGCATCAAGAAGCTCCCAGGCGATATCTCCGCCCTCTACAAGCTCGTCACGCTCCACAACATAGATACCTGCACTGGACATTACGAAGAGAGTATCTTCATCCTTGACCCAGATATCATAGTTGTTAAAATACGGGAATTTATCAAGTACACGTATGCTGCCGTCCGGATCCAGGTAGCAGAGGCTGTTACTGGTTACTATGAAGACTCCGTCTGATTTGGGATCACTGATAGTACGAAGGATCACACCGCTGCTCAGTCCGTCATCGACTGTGAGTATTTTGGAAACATCTCCGTCCTTCAAAATTGCGATTCCGTCTCCGTCAGTGCCGGCAAGGATCGTGCCGTCGCTTCTTTCGGTTATGGTAAGTATCATTGAATTGATCAATCCGTCTTCACTTTTTATGGTGCGGATGATCTGGTGATCGCTGATATAACTGATACCGGTGTCACCTGCAGCCAGTATCGTTCCGTCGGAAAGCTGAGTTACTATGCGGGCACGGTTTCCGAAGCTTCCATTGCTTGCGTTGTATGTCCACACCCTTCCGTCAGGTGAAAATTCCATAAGTCCGCTTCCGTAGGTGCATACCCACAGATGATCGGATTTATCGACGAACATACATCTGATTCGTCTGCCGTCAAGCTCTTCGGTAAGATCGTTATTTATCTGTCTTGTACAGTTTTCGTCTACAACATCCAGTCCGTTATCGGTACCTATGTAAAGGCAGCCCTGCCATGAGACTATGGTGTTTACGACACGCCTTTCCATCCCGATGGAACCGTATACATCCTTGAACGGGGATTTTGCCATTCTAAGCAGTCCGAGTCTTGATGATGTGAACCAGAGATTGCCCTGATAGTCATAGAGCATATGGTCGATGGAATTGTTAAAGTCATTGGTGTTGACTCTGTGGTAACCTTCGGCGTCGATATAGGATACACCGCTGTCGGTCGATATGAAGAGGGTACCGTCACTCAGATAATTCAGATTGTTGATCGAGTTTATATCGTCGCAGGTGATGGTTTCCACGAACCGGAAATCATCGTTCGATACTTTGTAGCAATAGATACGGTTGGTGGATGTTCCAACCATGAGAATACCGTCGGGAGAAAAAGTACAGCAGTTAAAAAGCTCATTATTGTTGGGCAGCTTAAGGTATGAGAGTATCTTGCCTTCTCTCATCAGAAAGAGACGTCCGTCCGAAGTTACGGTTGCCACGCGTCCTTCCTCATCGGAGGTTATGCTCTCGGTATATGTTATATCCGGAAGTGTGTCGATTATCTTAAGCCCGTTGTTCATGACAAGGATCTGCATGCTGCCGGTGGTTCCGATGTAGTAATATCCGTCGGAGGATCTTGTGACGCAACGCACGGAATTTGATGAGAGTCCGTCGGACTGGTCGATGACATTTACAACTTCTTCACGTATCACGATTGAAAGACCGTTATCATTGGTGCCTATCCACATACGGCCTTCTTCATCAACATAAAGGCAGTTTACATTTTTGACGGAATCGTAATCATCTATCCAGCGGAATTCACGTCCGTTATAACGGTACAGTCCCGCGTATGTTCCAATCCACAGAACCCCGTCATTGGTCTGTGCGATATCATTGGCCTCTCCGCAGGGAAGACCATTGTTGCTGCTATAGACCGTCTGGACGTAATCATTGTAGTCGATCGTATCGGAAAGGGATGCTGCCGATGCTTTGAACGGTTTGATGACCGACAGGCATGCACTTAAAAAAATGATAAGCGCTATTCCTGCAGCGGTTGTGCTTTGCTCAAGCTTTTTTTCGTGCTCATGCTGCCAGTGGCGTATGAGTATTACGACATAAACGGCGGCTATGGTAAGCACCTTATCGACGAATTCGACTGCCAGCTGTCCGAGTATGCATCCAAGAACAAGGGGCCATCCCTTATCCATGAGATAAGCTATTATGCCGTCTCCCCATTTATTGCCTGTATATCCTTTGTACATAAGAAGATTGATCGGAACGGAAACGATCAGCGCAGTGATCATGGTCATTGAAGCAACCTTCATGAAACCGTAAAAACGTTCAAACCAGTTTTTGCGGCGTGCGATGCCTACTATGATTCCGAGTGCGATACTGGTTACCGAATAGGCAGCAGAAAGGGGATTTACTATGCTGTAAGCAAGATTGCTTGTGAGACCGACTATGGCTCCGCAGACGGGACCTGCGACATATGCACACATGGCAGTTCCGAAGGAGTCAGCCCACAGTGGCAGTTCAAACCGGACGGATAATAGCTTTCCGCCTATGTTGAGACATATGCACAAGGAAATAAAAAGAACGATTCGCCAGGTTTCCCATTTTTTCATAAAAATTTTCTCCTCACCCATAATGAAGGAACACTGAAAATGCACATAGCCATTTTATGTTTTTATCACAATATTATACCAAAGTTTGGATGATTGGGGTAATAATCCGTGCCGGTTTTTTAGGCGTATATATCTTTGGCATGTATTTGATATAATCATGGAAATCGCATCTGTTTTCGGTGGAAAAACCGATATATCTTCAGGAGAGAAAAAATGAATTATAAGGCTGAAGTGTTTGGGACGGAAAAATACAGACTCGGTGAAGGACCGTGCTACGATCCCGGGTCCGGAAGACTGACCTGGGTTGACATCATTGACGGAAAACTTTGGCAGATGAAAGAAGCCGGAACAAGGACGTCATTTGATCTGGGACAGCCGATTGGGGCTGCGGTTCCCGTCAGCGGGACAGATGGGTTCGTACTGTGCGGAATGGACGGACTGTATCTTTATGACGGAGAAAGAGCGGAACTATTGCAGGATCTGACGGGACTGTTTTTGCCTTATCTTCGCTGCAATGATGCCAAGGCCGATCCCTTCGGAAGATTATGGTTCGGTTCATCCGTAAATGACGATCATCCTGCTGAGGGTAACCTGTACAAGCTTGAAAATGGAAAGATCACTGTCATGCAGGCTGATACGAAGATTTCAAACGGTCTTGCCTGGAGCAGGGACCGGAAAACGTTCTTTTTTTCGGATTCTCTTAAATATGCCGTTTTTGCTTATGATCATGATGCCGAAAAAGGACTGATAAGTAACTGCAGAAAGCTTTATGAAACGGAAAACGGGGTGTCAGACGGTCTGTGCATCGATTCGGAGGATAACCTCTGGGTTGCATACTGGGGCGGCAGGAGAGTTGAGCACAGGAACGGAAGGACGGGGGAACTGATGGATATTGTTGAGGTGGAAGCTGAGCATGTCACTTCCTGCTGCTTTGGCGGAGACGATATGAAAACGCTGTATATAACGACATCCGGTGACGGGCTTTCGGGAAGATATGACGGATGCCTTTTTACATGCAAAGTGGATGTGGCCGGAGTTGCTCCGGATAAGGTTATTTTGTAGATAATGCACAAATCATATCAAAAAAAGCATAAAGCATTGGGAAAAATTTCCATAAGATGATATACTTAAAAAGATGTTAAATTTTCATGGGGAGGCTTTTTAAGATGGCTGAAATGAATTTTGATTGGATAAACTATTACAGAGAGTTTGCCACATCGATCGCAAGGTATAAAAATGACAGAAGAGAGCTGGTCGAAAGGCTTAAAAAGACTTATGCCAAGGCAAATATAGCGATGCCCATTCTCGAACTTTATAACGAGCTGTTCGATCTGGATCCCTTTACCGTATTTGGTCTCTTCAACAGACTTAAGATGCCTGATGATCAGAGGATCAAGATCATGTCCGGCCTTGCCGTCAACATCGGTGTGGGTGCAGAAATCCCTACCAAGTTCGATTCCATCCCCGTTCTTAACGAGCTGGATACTACATTCTACAGATTTAACGATCAGAGAGACATGAACGATATCGACCGTCTATGGACTCTCTTTGAGCGTGCGATGAATTATGCCGCCGCCCCCAACCCTATGAACCGTCAGGCGCTCGGTGAGTATTTTGACATCTGTCTTAAGGTTAAGGGTAACGGAAATATCAAGATCACCAAGGGCTTGTACTGGATCGCACCCATGACATATATGCCCATTGATTATTCGATCATCTGGTATCTGCTTAAGTCAGGTATCATTCCCGAGGAGGAAGCTGCGCAGTTCCCCGAGATCGTTGATGATATTCCTTCCGCAAGCTATTTTGAGATACTTGACAGAGTAAATGCACTGATAAATTCCGGAAGAGTTCCTTTCAGGAGTATTCCTGAGCTTGTATTTAACGCATGGGTCGCTTCCGAGGACCAGAACCGCATGAGCCGTGTCGGGGAGAAGTATGCAAAGGGAACAGGTCTTCCCGATGATGATGTAAAGACCGTTAAATATTGGCTCTATGCTCCCGGTCAGTTCTCCGAAAGATGGGATACCTTCTATAAGAAGGGAATAATGGCTATCAGATGGGGCGCAACCGGAGACCTCAGACAGTATGATTCCCAGGAAGAGGTCAGAAAGGCTATGATGGCCAAGATCGATCCGACCAAGCCCTTCAAGTATTCTTCCTATTCCGCATGGCAGTTTGTTAACGGAATAAAGCCCGGCGACGTTATTTTCGTAAGAAAGGGTGACAATACGATCCTCGGACGAGGCGTTGTTACCTCCGATTACATTTTTGATGATTCACCGGATGATGATTACAAGCATTTCAGACTTGTCAACTGGGCACAGCAGGGAAGCTGGGAGGTTCCTCTTCAGTCCGCTGTAAAGGTGCTTACTGACATTACTCCTTATACCGATTATGTTGACAAGCTCAACTCTTTGTTCGGATACGAAAAAGAGGGAAATGAAGACGGAGCAATGCTCAACTATCCTTCTTTTGGAAAGGAAGATTTCCTGAGGGATGTCTACATGCAGCCGGAACAGTATGACAGGCTTGTCAGACTTGTTAAGAATAAGATGAATATCATCATCGAGGGTGCTCCCGGTGTAGGTAAAACTTTCACCGCAAAGCGTCTTGCATATTCGATCATCGGCGAGAAGGATCCCGACAGAGTCGAAATGATCCAGTTCCATCAGAGCTATAACTATGAAGACTTTATCGAGGGCTTCAGACCTTCCGAAAAGGGAATGGGCTTCGATATCAAGCGCGGTGCCTTCTATAAATTCTGCCGTAAGGCACAGGAGGATCCCGACAACAAGTATTTCTTCATCATCGACGAGATTAACCGTGGTAATGTATCGAGGATATTCGGTGAACTCTTCATGCTGATCGAGCCTGATAAGAGAGGCAATGAATTATCGCTTCTTTATTCGGGTGAGAAATTCAACGTGCCGAGAAATATCTATATCATCGGACTTATGAATACGGCTGACCGAAGCATTGCGATGATCGACTATGCATTGAGAAGAAGATTCGTATTCTTTGATATGCAGCCCGGATTTGAATCCGACGGATTTATCAAATACATGCAGTCCTTCGGAGCTCCCAAGTTCGAAAGCCTTATCAGGTGCGTTAAGGAGCTTAATCAGGCCATCACCGATGATGCGGCTCTTGGAGCGGGCTTCTGTGTCGGACACAGCTATTTCTCCAATCTTAAGAGCGCTGATGATGAAGTCCTCAGCAATATTGTTGAATATGAGATGGTACCTCTGCTTCAGGAGTACTGGTTCGATTCGCCTGAGATGGTTGCTGAATGGACTGCTAAGTTGAGGGATTCGATAGCATGACACTTGATGAATGTGCAAAAATACTGGCCGACGGCCTGACACTTCAGGTCAAGCGCGGGCTGGTCAAGGATTATGTACAGGGTACGGATGTCGAAAGCGCCATAAGAGGCAGGATGGACGTATCCGGATCACTCCGCGACAGGACCATATATAAGAGACGCATGATCTGTATTTTCGAGGAATATACCGAAAACTGTCCTCTGAACAGAATAGTGAAGGCGGGCTCAAAGCTCCTTATCTCTTGCCCGGATATTTCCGAGGAGAACAGGAAGCGTCTCCAGGATCTCATGATCTTCTTTTCGGCGGTTGATGACATCAGCCTCAGGAGAATGGACTGGAGGATCAATTACGGAAAGAACGGCCCCGCATACAGGCCCATGGTCGAGGCATGCAAGGTGGTTGCAAAGGAACTGCTGTAGGCGCCCGGAAGATTTTGAGAGTTTTGTTTTGTTCTGATAAAATATGATCTGTAATGTACGGATAGGGTAAAACCTATCCGTGCTGTTTTGTAGCGGACAGGCAGGGGGTTATATGATGAATACCGGATCATGCAAAAGGAAAACAAGGATATGGAGTGCGGTAACTGCGGCAGCTCTTGCGCTGGTGCAGGTTGTGCTTTCCGTTCTTTTTCTTGTGCTTCCGATGAGAGTTAGTGCGGGTGAACAGCTTGGGGAAAATGATTTTGATTCAGGAAAGGGGCTTCCCTGGCATATATGTGAATCCGCCACCGGAAAAATGGATTTTGAGATAGAGGACGGCGTATACAGGATCACGATCCTTAATCCGGGCGGATTGTCAAACGGAGGCGAGGACAGGTGGGACTGCCAGTTCCGTCACAGGGGACTTACCATCGTTGCAGGTCATACATATCATGTCCATTATGAAATAAAGGCTTCCACATCCGGAAAATACTATACGAAGATCGGTAATCTGGGAGGCGACGTTGAGATCTGGCACAATATGTCAAACGGTTATGATCTTGATTCGACCTGGGATCCCATATGGATAAACGGGAATGAATGGAAGGTCGTGGACCTTGATTTTACGGCATCTCAGTCGATAGATGTTGCGGAATGGGCTTTTCATCTCGGAGGAGACGGGCAGTATACACAGGGGGCGTGCTTTACTGCAGGTACCGTTATCGAATTCGATAATATGTCTCTTGTGGACAAGACTGACAGTTCACATGACTATGTTCAGGAGCCTCCATTTGAAAGATCGCAGATACTTGTCAATCAGATCGGATATATTCCCGGTATGAAAAAGACTGCCGTGCTCCTTTCTGATTCTTCTGCGTCTGTACCTTTCAGCGTGTACAGGATAGGCGACAGCCTGCTGCAGGGCGATAATGCCTCTGATCAGTGGGACAGGGTATATGATGGCTCATCGGATGTTTTCGGCGCTGATGCTGACTCCGGTGATAATGTCCATATATTGGATTTTTCCGAAGTGGATGAAGCGGGAGTCTATGTTATAAGCACAGGCAGCGGGGAGCAGTCCAGAGTTTTTAAGATCGGAATATCTTCCGAATATTCTTCAATGCTGTATGATTCGCTGAATTATTTTTATCAGAACCGCTCTGCCATAGATATCGAGAGCCGCTACATCACTTCGGGAGATACTTCTGATCTTGAAAGACGCGCGGGGCACGTGACGGATAATGCATCGGTTCTTAATGTGTGGGGATATTCCGGAACATCGGGGAGCGTCAATGTTACAGGCGGATGGTATGATGCGGGGGATCACGGAAAATATGTGGTCAACGGCGGAATATCCGTCTGGATACTTCAGAATATGTATGAGCTGGCTCTTGCTACCGGAATGGCGGATATCTATAAGGACGGAACCATGCCGATCCCGGAAAACTCCAATTCGTATCCCGATCTTCTCGACGAAGCAAGATGGGAGATGGAATGGATGCTCAAGATGCAGATAGCGGGCGGAGCATATGATGGGATGGTATACCATAAGGTTACGGATGAAAAATGGACCGGACTTGCGGTTGCTCCTGCTGATGACCCTCAGCCCAGAGTCCTGTATCCGCCCACTACGACGGCAACACTGAATCTTGCCGCATGTGCTGCACAGAGTGCAAGACTGTGGCACGGTATCGATGACGGATTTGCGGATGCCTGTCTTGATGCTGCAAAGAGAGCCTATTTAGCTGCGCTTGCACATCCGAATATGTATGCTCCGATGGAAGATACTCCCGGCGGCGGAGCGTATGGAGACGATAATGCGGAGGATGAATTTTACTGGGCTGCATGCGAGCTTTATATTACCACGGGAGAATCCGGATATCTGGATGATGCCAAGGCTTCGCCATATTATCTAAAGGTCCTGACGGATCTGTCAGGCGGTGAAAGCGTTGATACCTTCGGAAGCTTTGACTGGGGGCATACTGCCACACTCGGAACCCTTTCTCTTGTTTTTACTCAAAACCGGCTTTCCGCAGGAGACCTTGAGGATGCTGTCAGGTCACTTGATGAAGCTGCTTCGGTCTTTTGCGAAATGGAGAAAAAGCAGGGATACGGTCTTCCCTATGCCGCAAGCACATTATCACCGTCCGATCCTTCAAAGGGTTATCTGTGGGGATCGAACTCGTTTGTTCTAGATAATGCGATCGTCCTTTCATATGCATATCTTAAAACCATGAATGAGGATTATCTGAACGCAGCCATATCGGCAATGGATTATATCCTCGGAAGAAATGCCAATGATTATTCATATGTGACCGGTTACGGATCCCATGCCGCAATGTATCCCCATCACCGGTTCTGGGCCAACCTGATAGATGACAGTTTTCCGATGGCTCCTGCGGGGGTGCTTGTCGGAGGCCCCAACAGCGGAATGCAGGATCCCTGGGTGAGAGGCATGGGGTGGAAGAAGGGAACGATCCCTCCTGCCAAATGTTATCTCGATCATATTGAAGCATATTCCACCAATGAGTGTGCAATTAACTGGAATGCACCTCTTGCATGGATGACAGCGTTCATCGGTGGAAATACCGAGGGAATCATACCGGGACTTTACGGAATGTCTTCGGGCAATGTGCCGGTTACCGGCCAGGGAGAGATGGCGGGAGACTTACAGGGGGCGGGAGCGGCTTCCGGTACTGCCCAGGTCCAGACTCAGATGCAGTCCCAGGCTCCCGTTACCGCAGTTACCGCATCCGGCAGTGCCAACTCTGCAGGCGGAACATATGAACAAAATTCCGCAGGCGGAAGTGACGATATGGCGGGTGTGCTCAAAGCAGCCATAATTGTTTTCGGTGTTGTGGCGCTGGTTCTTCCGACAGAGTTTTTCATCTATAAGCTTGTAAAGCTTAGGAAGGAAGAACGACATGACAATGGGAATTCGGAATAATTGCTTTATTTTTCCCGATATTTGCTTTTAATGATTTTTTTATTGAAACACATGCGCATTGATTGTAAAATTCCACATCGGGGGTACGCTGAATTGAGTATTTTGTTCCGGGGTAAACATTTTTTGAAAATCAAAAGAGCATGCGCATCTGGTATGCTCTTTTTTGCGTTGACATCGGCAAACGTTTTCTTTCTGTCGGGCTGTGCCGAGACAACCGAAGAAGACAATATGGTCATTCTTTTTGACGAAGAGAGTGTGACGGAGGTTGCCGGAAATCTTCCCGCAGAGTATGCGGATGTGGTTTCGACAATGACGGTTTCCTGCAGGTACAGAACAGCGGTTACCCAGGATCTTGCTTTTGACATCGAGAGAGCCAAGATAAGTACCGTTTATGTAGCAGCAGGCGAGAGCGTAAGAAGAGGGCAGCTTCTTATATCATTAGAAACAAGCACGGATATCGAAGCAGAAAGAGCAGAACTGTTATATCAGATCCAGAGGACTGAGCTGCTTAAGGAGAGAACTCTTCATCAAAAAGAGTACGAGATCACGCTGGCGGAATTTAATTCGGCTATGGGAGCAAATCCTTACTCACAGGAATCCAAGGATGCACTTGCAGACGCTATTCAGGCGATAGACGATAAATACTATTTCACACTTCAGGGCTATGATGATGACATAGCCATTGCATATCTTAAGCTTGATAATCTCGAAGCAAATAATGTCGATCATAATATCTATGCCGGAATGGATGGCATTGTCGAGTATCTCAGAGAAGGACTTGAAGGCTCTCAGACAGTTATAGGCAGGACGGTCATTACTCTCAAGGATCCCAATGATATGTATTTTTACGCCACGGATCCTTCGCTTGGATCATACCTGGAAGAGGGACAGGAGGTTACAATAACTGTTTCCGGAGCACAGGGCGGAGATTATACGGCAGTTCCTGAATTTTCGGATGACGGAACTACTCTTCGTTTCATCCTTACAGGTGATGATGCTTCATCTGTTTCGATAGCAGAAGGAACTGCGGGCAACATCGTTCTTGAGCTTGGAAGAAGGGATAATGTTCTTTCGGTTCCTGCGGCTGCCGTACACAGGGCCGGTGATATATCCTATGTCTATGTTGTGGATGAAGACGGCTACAGACGCTATAGAGAGGTAACAACCGGTCTTATCGGTGATGAGAGGATCGAGATCCTTTCCGGACTTGAAACCGGAGATATGGTTGCGGTGAATTTCTGATGATCAAACGTGTCGGAAAATTACATAAAATAAAGACTTTGTCCTGCATTGTCCTTGCTGCGATGATGATCTTTTCCGGTTGCGGTGAGCAGCAGCAGACAAGACAGGAGATTGAGCTGATCGACCCTATTTCTACAGCTAACATCAACGAGAGGGCAGTCCGCCGAACTATCTACGATTATGAGGTTATTGAAGGGAATGTTTTCCCCGTTATTACCGAGTATCCTACCGGTGTTGGCATGAAGGCTGCAGATATCGGATTTTTCCCGGGACAGAGAGTTAACAGGGGAAGTGTGCTTTTCAGCGGTGAAATGCAGGACTATGTCGCGCAGGAAAAGGCATTAAGAGATTCCATTGATAATCTTGTTGTTACCTATGCTGAAAGCAGAAGGGTAAATGAGCTTAAGCTAAAGGATTATGGGTATTTCATTGAGAGCAGGCTGCGTGACTGTCCTGACGATTCGCCCATAAGGATAATAGTACAGAAGGTTATTTTTGAGAGAGACCTTCTGGAACAGACAATGGAAGATGACGAAGCCGTATATGAGCTTGATCTGCAGCATTATAACGATCTTCTTTACCGGCTTACCGTTAATGAAGCAAAAAGAAGGGTTGTATCCGGGATGAACGGAACCGTGGTTGCTGTTTCGAATGCTTCTCCGGGTGCATGGATCTCCGAGGGGACAAATGTTGCCGCTGTGACTGACGGAAGAAGCCTTAATATTCTGGCTACCTACAGATCTGCAAAGACCATGTCCACAGCAATGGAAGTATATGCCATGGTGGATGGCACAAGATATGAGGTTACCTATATCCCATATTCTGCAACTGAAATAAATGCCATGAAGGCATCCGGAAGAGATATCTACTCGGTTTTTGAAATCGATGATCCGGATGGCAACGTAAAGGCAGGCCAGAAGGTATCGATAGTGATCATTTATGATAAGAGAGAAGATGTTCTTTCTGTAACAAGGGATGCTATTCACAGAGATGATGGCGGATATTATGTAAACCGCACTACAGGGGATAAGGTTTACATAACAAGGGGCCTGACCAACGGAATGTTTACCGAAATCTTGTCGGGGCTTGAGGAGGGCGATGAGGTGATGATCGATTCCTATTCCGAAGCACCTGAGAATATGGTCGCTCTTGAAAGAGGTGATTATTACCTAAAATATGAGGGAACGGGATATCTCAGTTATCCTGATATCACCAATATAACCAATTCTGTTCAGTACGGAACCGTGACCCTCACCCGCAAAAATGTTGTTCAGGGACAAAGGGTGAAGAGAGGCGATGTTATTGCTTATATTTCCGTTGCTCCAAATAACGTTAAGCTTGAGGAACTGGCTATTAAACTTGTCAGACTCCAGGAAAGAAGAGAACTTGCCCAGGAGGCTGCGGATGATCCGGCCACTTATTATCTGGACAGGAATGTTCAGGAACAGCTTAAAAACGCAGTTTCCTCTCTTGACAGACAGATACAGTCGGTTATGGATCAGATAGCCGAAATTCAGGCTTCATATAGTATAACCGCGTTTTATGCACCCTGTGACGGCGTGGTCGGATATATAACCGATCTCAGCGACGGCGCAGTTTTAAAAAGCGGTGAGCTGATAGCAACTGTTGCGGCTGTATCGTCAGAGTTTCTTTATGCACAAAATGATGCCGGTACCCTGTTGTACGGAATGGACCTGGTTGGAGAGTATAGTGACCCTGTATCCGGAGATACCGTTACATTCCCGCTTACAGTTTCGAGTGTTTCTTTCGGTGCGATCGGTCCGGATCTTGCTTCGGATAAGGTATATTTGATCCCTTCTTCAGATGCTCCCATTCCCGGAGGAGCACATGATATGATGGCGGAATTCTCTGCACAGATTCCCTCCGGACAGGCCGCCAGTGTGACCAATCCCTGGGAGGTATGGCTTGCTCAGCAGGAGGAAGCTAATGCTGCAAAGGGACAGGCATATAAAGTGACGGGATATACACAGTATGAGACGAATGTTCTTCTGGTTCCGGTCAAGGCAGTCACGTATGTAGATAAGCAGGCATATGTAACGGTATTTGAAAACGGACAGTACATCCGGAGAAGCTTTGTTGCCGGCGGAGGAGACAATCCCAGGGCTGTGACCATAGACTCGGTTCAGTATATCTGGGCAATAGAAGGACTTGATGAAGGAATGGTGGTAGTTTACTGATGCTTTTCCTGGAACTTCAGAAAATAAAGAATAAGAAATGGATGTTTGCATGTCTCCTCCTGGGAGCTGTGCTGCTATTTGCATCGGCCGTAAGTTTTCCAATCTACAGGACGGCTGTGCTTGACCGTATGCTGGATGACCAGTTTGAGGAGAGCTATACGGATAATGGCGAATGGCCCATGCAGATGAAGTTTTCATTTCAGGTGGGTAAGAGCGGCGATGTAAGCTCCCTTGCCGGGAAAGAAAGCGGTGTCCGCTCCATATATGATTACATAGGCGTTCCCGAATATCGCACAATATATTATTATTCGACGATCGGCACCGCAGCAGACCCGGAGTTTTCGAGGGGCGAGGATGCTGAGATCAATCTAAGGATCGCAATGCTCACTGATCTGGAAGAGCACATAAGTATTATTGACGGAAATCTTTGGCAGGATGAGGATGCATCAGATAATACTCTCGATGTTATTGTGAGTGAGGAGACATTCCTTTCATCTGAGATGATAATAGGAGATGTTTTTGCGTTTCCCGTTTTTTCTCCAAATGTAAAGGATCCCATCAGGCTGAAGGTGGTGGGAGTCTTTGATGTGTCCGACCCCTCTGACAGTTACTGGCAGACTGATACAAGGATGTTTACCAATACTATATTTGTGAGATCCGATCAGTTTCTCGATACCTTTGTGTACAATGCCGACAGGCCTAAGTTTGCGATTAACTGTAATATATACAATCAGTTTGAATATCTTTCGGTTGATGCAGCGGATGCTGCGTACATATCTGCTGCAACAAATGCTTATCTGAACGGTTCTTACGGAAGCCTTACAAGCCGTCCCGCTTATATGGATGTTCTTGACAAGCATGAGTCATCGAGAAGAAGGATATCTGTATCCCTTCTTCTTCTTGAAATACCTCTTTTGCTTTTGCTTGCGGCGTTCATACTCATGATATCGGGACAGCTCTATTCCATGGAAGAAAATGAGATCTCCATGTATAAGAGCAGAGGTGCATCCTCCGGTCAGATTTTCATATTGTATCTTCTTCAGAGCATCATTATCGCTGTTATTGCAAGCCTGATCGGTGTTCCTATAGGCATGTTTGTGTGCAGGGGGCTTGGCAGTGCCAGCTCTTTCCTTGAATTCGGTATAAGAAGAGAGCTGGATATCAGATTTACCGAGGAAGCTTTAATATACGCTCTGGTGGCGGCTGCAATATGCATCCTTATCATGACTATTCCTTCTATCGGCGCTTCCAGACTTACCATAGTCGGTGCAAAGCGCGGAGGTGCAAAGGGGAAGAAGGCGCTCTGGGAAAAATTCTATCTTGATGTGCTTTTCCTTGGAATATCAATTTACGGCTATTACAATTTCTCGCATCATACAAATGATCTTCTTGAGAGTGCTTTAAAGGGAGAATCACTGGATCCCCTTCTGTATTTCTCGTCCTCACTGTTTATCCTGGGAGCTGGAATGCTTCTGATCAGGCTCAGACCTCTGATCGTAAAAGCTGTATTTTTCTTCGGAAAGAGATTCTTTAAACCGGCAACATATGCTGCAATGCTCGAGAGCATAAGAAGCGCACGTTCTCAGCAGTATATATCTCTTTTTGTTATTCTTACGGTTGCTCTCGGAATGTTTGATGCGGTATCTGCGAGAACGATACTTGAGAATTCTCTCGCCAATACTTCCTACATTGACGGAACTGATATCAGGTTCCGGGAGGTGTGGTATGACAACTCCGCATCAAGACAGTTTGATCCGACGATCGAGTTCAAATATTATGAACCCGATTACTCTGACTACGCGTCGTTTACCAAATTCACAGACGGTTATACCAGGGTTTATCTGGAAGACGGATATATTAAGAACGGATCCAGCGGAAGGGATGTTGTCAGCATAATGGGTATTCATACCAAGGAATTCGGTACGATAACCGATGTTGATGATTCTCTTCTTAACACGCCTTACAGACAGCTGCTCAATGATCTTGCGCTTGCTCCTAAGGGAGTTCTTCTGTCTGCGAATTTCAGGGATTCTGTGGGGCTTGCTGTAGGTGACAGAATAACCTTTTACGATAAAAACAGTACTTCCTGCGATGCCACTATAATCGGCTTTTTCGAGTACTGGCCCGGATATGAGCCTGTCAGCAGACAGATTGATGCTGCCGGAAGTATCGTTGAGACTTCAAATTACATGATAGTTGCCAATTATTCCTTTGTCCGCAAGAAATTCGGTCTTCAGCCGTATTATGTGTGGATGGGACTTTCGGACGGCGCGGATGCAGATGAATTTTACAAGTGGGTTGCCGAATCCGGAACACCTCTTACTTACATGTCCGACAGAAACAGAGATCTTGAAAAAACCATTGAGGATCCTCTTTTACAGGGAATGAATGGTATCCTGACCATGAGCTTCATAGTGATGCTCATACTCTGCGCTGCGGGCTATCTGATCTATTGGGTTCTTTCCATCAAGGCTCGTG
>CAMNAQ010000022.1 GCA_946531495.1 uncultured Lachnospiraceae bacterium
CAAGCGACAGCTTATATAAAATATCACAGCGAAATTTATAAGTCAACAACTTTTTAAAAATATTTTTTCATATCTGTAAACAGTTCAAAATGCACTGTTAAAGCTGTGTGCAGGAGATGATAACATCTCCCGCATATTACTTCAATCAATATTTTTTTCTTTAATCATAAATCAATAATTCTATTTGCCTTATGCATATCAGCACGCCTCAAGTCCGGTCGCGGGATCATATATATTCTTCAGTCCTTCACATATCCTTTCGGCCACACGCGGTTTGTTCATGGTGTACAGATGGATACCGAGTGCTCCGCCTGCTATGAGATCTATCACCTGGCTTAACGCATAAGACATGCCGGCATCAAAGAGAGCTTCCGGATCATTTTCGTATCTGTCAATTATCCTGCGGAACCTGTCCGGGAATGCCACTCCGCACATATCCACCATTCTTCTGATCTGCGACGCCTTTATAACAGGCATGATGCCGGGTATCACAGGTGCTTCAATCCCTGCGATCCTGCAGCTTTCACTGAATTTAAAAAAGATATCATTATCAAAGCACATCTGTGAAAGAAGGACCTTAGCTCCGGCATCTGTTTTTTTCTTAAGGCTTTTGATATCAGTGATCCTGTCTGCGGATTCGGGATGGCTCTCAGGATAGCATGCACCAAGAAAACAGAAATCATGCTTTTCCTTCAGATACGATATCAGATCAGATGAATAACGAAACACGTCCTTTGCGGGAACATTTACGTTAGCATCCCCGCGTAGAGCAAGGATATTTTCTATGCCTTCATATTCCAGTTCCTTTGCAAAAGCATCTATCTCTCTTTTATCATAATGAAGACATGTAAGATGGGCCACAGGCTCAACGCCGTAATCTCTCCTGATCTTCCTTGCCAGTTCTATCGTGCGGTTACAGTTTGCACTTCCTCCGGCACCGAATGTCACGCTTATAAAATCCGGCTTAAGCTCGCACAATACCGAAAGGGTCTCATCGATATTCCTAAGCTCGTCATCTTTTTTCGGTGGAAATATTTCGAACGAAAGAGTTTGATTTTTTTCTCTATATATATCTGATATTTTCATAGCTAAATACCCGGCCAAGCACTAGTCAAAACTACTTACCATGCTGACACTGATGTCATAAAATCAATTTTTCAAAGGGGTTGGAACAAAAGCACTGCATATTCATGAGCAGGCCTGCTTCCTGAGGATCCTTGCTGCTTCTACCATATTGATAAGGCTGGCTTTTGTTTCAGTCTCTCCTCTTGTCTTAAGTCCGCAATCGGGATTGACCCAAAGCTTGTGATCATCAAGCTTCTCTCTCATCAAATTAAGAGCACTTACCATTTCCTCTGTGGAAGGGACCCTCGGACTGTGAATATCGTATACACCGGGACCTACTTCCGTCTTGAAGTTATTCTCTTTGAGAGAATCAAGGATAAGAAGATCGGAACGTGAAGCTTCGAATGTGATCACATCCGCATCCATTGCATCTATAGCGGGAATGATATCCGTAAACTCGCTGTAACACATGTGAGTATGTATCTGTGTATCAGCCTTTACTCCGCTCTGAACCAGCCTAAATGCAGGTATTGCCCAGGTGAGATATTCACTGTTCCAATCAGACTTTCTAAGCGGAAGCTTTTCTCTGAGAGCCGCCTCATCGATCTGGATTATCTTTATACCGTTTGCCTCAAGATCAAGAACTTCATCACGTATTGCCAAAGCAATCTGAAGTGTACTTTCCTTTAATGAAATATCTTCTCTGGGGAAAGACCAGTTAAGAATGGTGACCGGTCCGGTGAGCATTCCTTTAACCGGTTTGTCGGTGCAACTGTTTGCATATACCGACCATTCGACCGTTATAGTCTTTTTGCGGGATACATCGCCCCAGATGATCGGAGGTTTTACACATCTTGTCCCATAAGACTGAACCCATGCTTTTTCGGTGAAAAGATATCCCTCAAGATTTTCTCCGAAATATTCGACCATGTCATTTCTTTCATACTCACCGTGAACGAGAACATCAAGACCGATCTCTTCCTGAAGTCTGATACAGTCCGCGATCTTCTTCCTAATGAAGTTCTTATATTCCTCTTCAGATATCTCTCCCTTTCTGAAAAGATTCCTCTCAGTCTTTACATCCGCAGTCTGGGGGAATGAGCCGATGGTAGTCGTTGGAAACAGAGGAAGTGCAAAGCTTTCCTTCTGGATCTTCTCCCTTTCGGAAAATTCCGGAAGTCTTGTATAATCGGAATCCTTAATATTTCTTACTCTCTCCTGAACCTTCTCATCGGAGCTGTTAACTCTTCCCGTAAAAAGAAGTTCATTCTTCTTGAAAATATCAAGTTCCTTATATGCATCCCTCTCAAGTACATCCGCACACTCGGCAAGCTCCTTAAGTTCAATAAGCTTTTCCTCAGCAAATGCAAAATGCTTCGTATATTCCGGTGTAAGCTTTGTCTCATTTTCCAGAGTGTAAGGAACATGAAGAAGCGAACAGGATGTGGAGATAACTATATTCTCCGCCCCGTAAGCCTTAAGCTTTCCGAGCACATTAAGTGATGCTGAATAATTATTTCTCCAGATGTTCTTTCCGTTAAGCACTCCGGCAAAGAGGATCTTATCTCCGGGGAATCCATTCTTCTCAACCAGTTCAAGAGATTTTCTCCCCTCTATAAAGTCAAGTCCGATGCCGTCAAAGGACAGATCCGTCAGTTCGGAATAGACATCTCTCACATCACCGAAATATGTCTGAAGGAGGACCTTAACCTCTCCTTTAAAGGAAAGGATCTTCTCATAAAGTGACACAAATGTCTTTTTATCATTTTCCGTAAGATTTCTTACAAGGAAGGGCTCATCAAGCTGTATCCACTTTACGTTTTTTTCTGCTGCCTTCTTAAGAATCTCCGAATACACCTCTGCAAATACATCCTCGTAATCCGCGATATTCTTCTTTCCGGTAAATCTTGCAAGCTTAAGGAAGGTGAAGGGACCTGCTATAACAGGCTTGGTCTGAATTCCGTTTGCAAGTGCCTCATCGTACTCGTCAAATAGTTTTGTTCCGGTAAGTTTTACCGCGGTATCATCATCGATCTCGGGAACAAGATAATGATAATTGGTATTGAACCATTTCTTCATTGCAAGGGCCTTAACGTTACCCTTCTCTCCCTGATATCCTCTTGCCATTGCAAAGTAAGTATCAAGATCAGAAAGTCCAAGTGCCTTATACCTGGCAGGGATCACATTTAAAGCAAATGCAGTATCAAGTATTCCATCGTAAAAGGAAAAATCACCGGATGATATAAAATCCACCCCTGCCGCATTTTCCTTGGACAGGTTATATTTTCTTATCTCAGCAGCCTCGTCAAATAGTTCCTGCTCACTTATCTCTCCCTTGAAATACTTCTCTGTTGCAAATTTAAGTTCCCTGTTTTTTCCGACTCTCGGAAATCCCACAACTGCTGTTTTCATTTTATCCTCCTTAATTTGTAGGCGGAAGTAACGAGTGCCTGCTCAGGCTGCGCATACCAGCATCTCCATAAAGCCCTTCCGCATCTTCGGCGAATCTGGCAACGGATTTTGCCGGTGCATATCCTTGTCTGCTTATGAAGAATATCCTCTTGAAACTTCGCGGTAAAATATTTAAAATCATTATGTATCAATAGATTTTATCTATGGATAGTCATTTACAATAAACAATTTCTATCGCCGGTGATAAGGAGCTTTTATCGCATGACTCTCAAGCAACTCAGATACATCGTAGAAGTAGCGGATACGGGCAATATTACGGAAGCTGCAAAAAGACTTTATATTGCGCAGCCAAGCCTGACTTCCTCAATACAGGAGCTCGAAAAAGAATATGGGATAACCATATTTGAAAGAAGTAAAAAAGGAATTCGCCTCACTCAGGAAGGAGACGAATTCCTCGGATATGCAAGGCAGGTACTTGACCAGACCAATCTGATAGAGGAAAGATATACGGGATCTGCAAACGGAAAAATTAAATTCTGCGTATCCTCGCAGCATTATTCATTTGCTGTGGAAGCATTTGTTGAATTGCTGAAAAGATTCGGAGGTGACAGGTACGAATTCCATATGCGCGAAACCCAGACCTACGAGATCATAGAAGATGTATCCCACTTAAGAAGTGAAGTCGGAGTTCTGTACCTGAACAGCTTTAATGAGACAGTAATAAGAAAAACTCTTCGAGACAATAATCTTGCTTTCAATACCCTGTTCATTGCAAAGCCCCACGTCTTTGTAGGGAAGGATTCTCCTCTTGCAGGGAAAAAGAAGATCAAGGCCACAGACCTGAGGGATTATCCCCGCCTTTCATACGAACAGGGAAGTCATAATTCATTTTACTTTTCGGAAGAGATATTGAGCACTCTTGACAGTGACAAAGAGATCATAGTATGTGACAGGGCAAGTCTCTTCAATATGCTGGTGGGGTTAAATGGCTATACAATCTGCAGCGGTATCATCAACGAAGAACTTAACGGCCCCGGCATTGTAGCAAGACCACTTGATGTTGATGACTACATGGAGATCGGATACATACTCCCCACATCCATAAAGCCCTCAGCAATGACACTTAACTATATAGATATACTCAGAGGTCTTTCACCCAGATCATCTGCCAGAAGAGCTTGAGCATTATCATACTTTTTCATATACCTGTCCGCATCCTGTGTCGTCCCCAAACAGAAGGCTGCAACCACCTGGGGAAAGAGGCCGTAAATGCCGTTATATTTCGGACAGTTTCTCAGATGACATAGCAGTCTGCAAACATATCACAGGCTCACATCTCTGAGTTTCTCTGTTATCACTCTGCGTCTGTTTTCTATTGACTCCCTGAGTTTTATAACATCAATGTCATGAGGCACATCTCCCGCCTCCAGCTTTTTCTCCACCTTAAGCAGTATCTCATCTTCATCAAACAGGCCCACACGTCCGAACTCAGTATGCTTTTCTGCATCGAGGATATTATCAATGGTGCTGTTCCCGGCTTCTGCAAGCTGAGCGATCCATTCATCCGCAATAACATCCATGACCTGATCCGAAGAATCGGCAAATGCCCATTCCATCTCGGCTTTACGGCTGTGGATCTCATCTCCGCCGCGATGCTTTTCATCCACGAGATGAGAAAAGATAGTATTGAAATCGCTGTTATCCGAATAGTCATAAGGAGCATGCAGTCCCGCATCTCTCAGTGCCAGGGTTATGGTCCTCCTGCAGACGCCCTTTGTAATAAGCTCTCCTGCTCCGTATTTTCTGAGCTGATCGTTCAGAACTCCCGAATGCTCGGTCATATAGAATTTTATACCGGCCTCCGAATAGCCTCTGTACATCTTAAGAAGCTGAAGAGATGCAGCATAATCAATACTGCCTACTCCCCTGGCATCTACCACGATTATCTTAATTGGTTCGTCGGTATCCTTCTCGCTCTCAACCACGTCCCGGATATCACGTTCAAGAATATCAATGTTGGCAAAATACAGATTCCCTGAGAACCTGTATATAAGAGTATTCTTAATAGGCCTGACCTCACTGTGCCTGGCCATATTATAGAAAACATTCTGTCCCGGGATAATTCCAAGGTATGCTCTCGGTACGGATATCGTTCTTGCAAGAACCGTAATGAAAGAAAGTGCGACTCCGATAATAACACCGTAGACGGTTCCGAAGATCAGCACTCCGGCAAAGGCCCCCATGAATATCAGCCACTCTTTTCTGTCTGCATTAAACAGAGTCTTAGCCATCTTAAATTCGATAATGCTCATAAGCGCCGAAATGACAATGCCTGTGAGGACCGGCACAGGAAGAAGTTCAAGAAGTTTCGTCCCGAAAAGCAGGACCAGAAGCATCGTTATCACCGAAGAAAGGGACATCACCTGGGATTTTGAACCATACTGTTCACCTAGCCCAGTGCGGGATACAGACCCGTTCAAAGGAGCGCACCCGAAAAGTCCCGCAGCCAAATTGGATATGCCATAGGAAAGGATCTCGTGATTGGCATCAATGGCATATTCATATTTTCCGGAAAAGATATTACTGAGAAGAAGCGTCTGTGCAACTATGACTATGGCTATTGTAAATGATGCAGCAAAGATATCCTCCCCATACTGTGCAAGTATTCTCATGTTCGGAAATGACGGCATGGGAAGTCCGGAGGTGACAGCGGGAAGAAGCTTTACTCCGTAACTGTCAACATGGAATACTCCGGTAAGAAGCGCTCCGAATGCGATCATCACAACCGACATTGGGAATTTGGGAGTGAGCTTTCGGGAGATGTAAATGATCAGAACGGTAGCAAGTCCGAGAACAAATGACAGAAGGTGAAAACCCTTCAGCGCCTGTCCTATTATGTGACCGGCAAGAATAAATACCTCTCCGCAGCCGGATTCTCCGCCAAAGAGTTTGGGGATCTGCATAAGGATGATAGTTGTTCCTATGCCTGATACAAATCCTCCCATTACGGAAGAAGAAACATACTTGACTGCTTTTCCTGCTTTTATCAGGTAAAAGATCAGCAGCCACGCTGTTACACACATTGTGATCACGGGAACGAGAACTATAGCATCCCCGGACTGTGATGCAATCCCGGCATCCGCAAGAAGTCCTCCCACAAGTGCCGCAGGAGTTGCATCAACGCCGAAAAACGTATGACGCGACGTGGTCATGAAGCAGTAGATAAGAACAGGTACGATGCTTCCATATAATCCGTACACAGGCGGCAGACCTGCGATCTGCGCATACCCCATGGATATCGGAATGGAAACAAGTCCCACCACAATACCTGCGAAGATATCCCTTGTCATATTTTTACTGCTGAATGCTCTGAATATATTCATGCATTATATTTTACCCTAAAATCTTCATAAATCATAATTCAGAATGCCTGAATCTTATAACAAAAAATCCCGCCGCACCGGGCTCCCATGATCACAGGGCCTTGGTGTGGCGGGATTTATCATACTGCTCTGTCATTTTGTCCTAAGAGCCGCCTTGAATGCAATCTTGGACAATTCCTTCTTATAGGTAAGTCTTGTTACAAACCAGCAGCACACAACTCCCAGGGTCATAAGAAGATAAGCTATAAGGGTACACACTCCCAGATTGGTACACATTGCCGAGATACGGTTTTCATTATCAAACATAATGATGGGAGGAAATACAGATATGACCATAAACACGGTAGCTCCGACAAAAAACTTATATGCCAGTCCGAAATAGAACATGAGCACGAACAGAAGGCATCCCAAAAGCACCGTAAGTCTGCACATTGTAAGGTATTTCTCTTCACTTTCCCTTGCGAAGATGGCATGCACTATCGAGAGTATGGTCAGTGTCAGATAGAGCCATGGCGCTGTTGCAAGGATGGGATATGTGCATTGTATCTTTTTCTTGTATGGCGAGGACTGAACGAGTGTTGATACGTCAGTTGATATGATCAGCTGATATATGAACATTCCCGAGAGGACTATATAGAAGCTGCCTGTGGACAGCTCACCTCCCGATAATATCTCAAATAATATACCAAGGCCGGCGAACAATGCAGCAAGTCCCAGCTGTGTCTTTATCCTGAGTCCGTAACCGACGATCTTGTATGCATTCTTTAATTCATCAAGCATTTTCCGTTTCTCCCTTCTTAGAAGAAAGCTTTCCTCTCATTGTAGGTGTCAGGGCAAAGAGCCAAAATACTGCAGCTCCAGCGATCATTATCGGAATATCGCTCCAGCTTACGACGCTTCCCTGCATTGCCTCAGTCGAAGCATCTCCGCTGAGCACCATTATCAGGTTATTGTTAAGATAATGCATCATAACGGGAACCCAGATATTGTTGGTCTTCATATATGCATATCCGAAGAAGATGCCGAGTGAAATGCATGTCACAATCTGTGCGCAGAGCATCTGGATGCCTGTTCCGTCTGAGTAATAAAGGAAGTCCGCGCCTACATGCCAGATACCCCAGGCAATTCCCAGAAGGATCGTTCCGGGAAGAACACCGAATTTCTTCTGCATAACGGGCTGAAGGAAATATCTCCATCCGTACTCTTCTCCAAGGAACATGATGAATGTAAGAGGCGCATTGATAACAACATTGAGCCAGAGCATTCCCTGTCCTTCGGCAGTGAAGATCTGAGTAAGTTCAGACATGGCACCTGCCATATCACCCTCTGCAATGCCGCCTATGATGCATATAATAATGACTCTTGCAAAATAGAGTACGAAGAAAAGAGCCATGAACAATACGGATTTTCCGGCATTATGGAATCTGAATCCGGCATTTTCCCTCTGCTCCTTACCTGTTACACTGAGTGCTATGATAAGCAGGATAGTGCCGACTATTATCACATAATTTGCGATCAGGAACTGAACCGTCATTGCCTGTCCGTTTGCATCGATAGTCGCAGGACTTGTTACATTGAGAACTGCCAGGATCATGGTTATGATTCCGGTCACAAGGATCGTAATGTATGAGAATTTGGGAAGCTTACCCTCATTATAGGAAGTAAGCTTTGCAAGCACGACTCCGCATGCGGGATACATCATCTGGGCCACAAGGAATACCGACAGATCTATATCCTTCTGAAATCCCAGGTACATGACCGGCATCATGAGGAAGTCGACGCCGAATGCTATGAGCAGGAAGATCACCATCTTTTTTACATTATCTTTTCCGAATCTTTCCATTTTCTTTCCTCCGAATGATAAAAGGTATCTGTTACCAATTCTTTCGACCATACAGTATGTTACGGTAACTGCCAGCACCGTAACTGCTACCAGAAGGGGAAGAGGATCCGCGCCGCCCTCTTTCATAAACAGCCCCAGAACTCCGGCTACGGCCACGCCCTCAATGGCCGTCATCAGCATCTGCCCCGGCAGCCCTTCCGCATAATTCAGGTGCTTTCTCGTGAAATTCAGGACCAGAGTATTGCATGTATATATTGTAAGTACCAGAACCGCTATAACGCATCCGTATTCAAAAGGTGTCGTCATGAAGCCGTTCTCAAGAGAATAGCTGTAAGTCGCCATTCCGCATATCCCCATGACCACCGCTATCTGAAGGAATCTTCTTATTTGGTCTCCCAGCACACCTGCCTTCAGAACCTTAAGGCCCTCGGTGGAATTCCTGAGCAGCCCGAAATCAAAATCCTTGGAAAAGACTCCCATAAAAACGAACAGATCTAAGAATATATCTGCACTTGCAGTTATTACCGCAGTCACTAACAGTGCGATCGGTCTTCCCGCCATAGCCATGAACAGCAGTGAAACCAGCACCATCAGCAGCGTTCCGAGGTATACCCCCAGTATCCTGTACAGCTTTGGTGTGAAAACTTTATATGAACTTAGTATTCTTTTCATCTTCTCACCGCCGTTTTCAGTTCACACCGTAAAGTTTTGAATTCTGCTTCATTATCGCTACACAGATCTGCGAAAGAGTAGCCTGTTCCACAACGGTATTAAGTCCTGCAAGCTCATTCAGTCTTTCGGAAAGACATACACCCTCAAATCCGTAGTTGCTTGAAGAAATACTGTACAGTACTTTCCTTGCCGCCTCTTCATCGACCTTCTCGCCCTTTACGACCACATATTTTTCCTTCAGATCTTCAACAAAAGCCTGCTCTACGATCCTGCCGTTCTCAACTATGATCGCATAGTCCGTCACAGTCTCCATATCTGCAATGTTATGGGTTGAAAAAAGTACCGATTTCTTTCCTTCATCTCTCTGGAGGTATTCTCTTATCATGTCACAGAGCTTGTCTCTCATGAGAGGATCCAGGGGAGAAGCGGGCTCATCGAGTATGAGAAGGTCAGTATCTCTCGAAAGAACTCCGGCCAGCTTGATCTTCATGTGATTTCCGTCTGACAGATCGGTGATCTTCTTGGACTCATCATCGGGAACCGCAAGCTGTTTGCAGATCTCGATGTATTTGCTCTCGTCAAAATTCTTAAATAAAAGCTTTTGTATCTCCCTGCCCTGCTTAAGTGTCCACATGGGAAGGTAATAATTTCCCGTTCCCTCATAACCTATGGCGTTCTTTACATCGGGATTATTCTCCCTGTCGTCGTCATTGTATTTTCCGAAGAACTTAAGACTTCCCTGATAATCAAGTCTTATCCCGGCGAGGATGTCCAGAAGAGTTGACTTTCCGGCTCCGTTTTCCCCGATGAGAGCTGTGGCAAATCCCTGAGGGATATCAAGAACGGGTACGTTCAGTTCGAACCCCTTATACTTCTTGACTATTCCTTCTCCATGTACTGCACTTTCAAAATCCATTGTTAATTCTCCTTAAGCGTTAATAGCATTTTCAGCGTATCTATAAGTTCATTCTCGGAAAGTCCCGCTATTCTGGCAGACCCTATCGCCTGCATCAGCCCCTCTTCAACTTTCCTCATGTGCTGCTCTTTGAGCATGTTGCCGTCCTGAGCGTTGACTACATATCCTTTTCCCTGGACTGCGGTGACAAGACCTTCCTGTTCAAGCATCTCGTAAGACTTCATGGTTGTGATGACACTGATCTTAAGGTCTCTCGCCAGCCCTCTGATGCTCGGAAGGTACTCACCCTCCTTAAGCCTCCCCTCAAGGATATCCGCTCTGAAGCTGTCCGCTATCTGCTGATAGATCGGAACTCCGGATGTCTGAGATATTATCATGTCAGCCTCTTTTCAAAACTCTTCGTTGTCTGTACCCTGCACAGGAGCAATTCATTTCTTTCATGTTTTTCTCCTTACAGGCACTGTGAAACAAATATGATCTGCAGTATATATCCGTTTTGCAACTGTTCATGTGTTATATATACACCTAATACAGAATAGTGTCAACATAAAATTCAAGATTTTTGTAAAGATCGGCACAAACCCGCTTAAATGCTGAAAAAGAACGGAACGGCACCATTTCCGGCGCCGTTCCGTTTACCGCTCATAAGAATGCTTCTAAATGCAACTGTTTATATCCATGTATATCAGTGGAGGTCGAATTTTGGCGGCACGTCTATCTCCTCACCGACATATTTTCCGTCCTTTTTCCTCTGCCTGACACATTCCGAAAGAAGATACTCTATCTGACCGTTAACAGATCTGAAATCATCTTCAGCCCACTTGGCTATGTCATTATAGAGCTTTTCCGAAAGTCTGAGAGGAACCTGCTTCTTTTCACCCATTAATACAGGCTTCCCGAATTAACTACCGGCTGGGCATCGTGGTTGCCGCAAAGTACCACGAGGAGATTGGAAACCATGGCAGCTTTTCTTTCCTCATCCAGCTGTACCATCTGCTTTTCGTTAAGTCTTTCAAGTGCCATCTCAACCATTCCTACAGCGCCGTCAACTATCATCTTGCGGGCATCGATTATTGCGGACGCCTGCTGCCTCTGAAGCATTACGGATGCGATCTCGGGTGCATATGCAAGATAGGTGATCCTTGCTTCAACGATCTCAAGCCCCGCCTCGTTAACCTTGCTCTGGATCTCGTTCTTGATACGCTCCGCAACAAGCTCTGCAGATCCTCTGAGGCTTCCCTCATCAGCCATTCCGTCGCCGGTGGTGTCCACATTGACGGCTACATCATAAGGATAGACCCTGACGATATTACGAAGAGCGGAGTCACACTGCAGTGAAAGATACTCTTTATAGTTGTCTACATTAAATACTGCCTTTGCGGTATCCGTAACTCTCCAGATAACAGCGATACCGATCTCAACGGGATTTCCGAGGCAGTCGTTGATCTTCTGTATGCCGTTGTTAAGAGTCATGGCCTTAAGTGAGATCTTCTTGGAATACATCTCGGGATTGATCGAAGCACTTGTTGAAGTGATCGTTATACCTGCTGCCGAGGTCTGGCCATGTGAGTCACCGCTCTGTGCAAGCTTGGTCATCGATGCGGGGTTGACTGCCGTACAAAAAGGATTGACGCAGTAGAAGCCGGCTTCTCTGATGGTTCCCTTATATTTTCCGAAAAGAGTAAGAACCAGAGCCTCCTGAGGTCTTAATACCTTAAGTCCGCAAAGAGGTATCCATCCGAGTGCCAAAACGAGAACCGCCAGTGCGACCAGCAATCCGCTGAAGCTTGCTCCGATTATCAAAAGAAAGATAGCAGCGATGTACAAAAGAATAATTCCCAAAAGTGCTGCTGCTCCATTGGGGCGTGCTTTGTAAATTTTTTCTGTCATAATTGGCTCCTTTCTAAACCTGATATCATTATGATATCATATAGAATCAAAATGTCAACAATTTTTACCCGCCCCCGTAATGTGACCCGTAATGTGCCCTCCGTAATGTGAATTATTAATCCATCCACCCGTAAAGGGACTGTAATGTGAATTTAAATTTCGTAAAGTAACATAAAAAAATCCGGCGTTGTCTTATAAAGGCAATGCCGGATCGCATATGAATCCATATTAAATCACACGTATGTCGGTCAGTACACACTGATCTCCGGTCAGAGCAGCGTATATCTCACCGTCATCTTTATCGAAGACTGTAGTATTTTTAATGACTATTCCCGCATTTTCTGCGGTTATGGTAATCCTGTTTCCTTTTCTCCTGAAATTGACGATATACTCCATTCCCCGTCTGTTACGGGCCTTCCAGGTATCCCAGCTGTCAAAATCGGCTGTTTTGTTTACAACCATCTTGTTATCTATCTCGGGATTGACCTCCTCTATTTCACCGTCAAGTCTTACGAGAACAAGCTCCCTATATCCCTCTCCGCCGATCTTTTTATCACGTGAATGATACAGCACAACATAAGGGCAATGCCATACAAGATGCGCGGTGGGAAGGCTCATGGAATGAAAGGCAAATCTCATTCCGTCCTCCACGACAACTCCGTCGGTTGTAGCACCGCGCTTTACATCGATCTGGATATTCTTAAGATCCGATTCAAGCCTGTCGGTGTATACTATCTCCTCGGCAATCCTCGGAATATCTCCTTCATCCGGTGCAGGTCCTATCTCAACGGCATCAATATCCGTGATCTTGCAGTTTTCGCCGGTAAGCGCAAGATATGTATATCTCGTATTGTCCGGGAGTGCGACAATGCATTCGAGATCCTTCGGACCGCCTTTTATCCTTATGCGGATATGATCCTTGTATCTTCCTGCCTCCACCTCATAAATCGTGCTTCTTGAAAGTCTGGGGGTATCATTGGCTGCAAAGTCACCATAATCCTCAAATACCTTCATCTCGATATTTCTTGCCCTGGTGGATATGGTATGTCCGTCGAACCATATTTCGGCATATTCGATATAGTTATTCTGAACTATAGCCTGCTCATTATTATGAACGCAGTCATCAAGCGAATCGAAAAGAATAAGAGTCGGGACCTGCACTTTTTCGCTGTCCCTGTTTTTGGGCGTATACTTGAAGCGTATCCTCATGGTGCTCTTTTTGATGGGAATACCGACAGATATGTCACTTCTGTAATCACCGCATTCAAGTTCAGTCTTCAATTCCTTACCGGAATCCGATTCCCTCTCCCTCATGATATATTCCGTATCGGAATCGATCATCTTGAGCATCGCCTTGGCATATGCCGGATCAAAGCTTACACCGCTTTCCTTCAAAAACTCTTCTCTTACTCTTATCTGCGGAAGAACTCCCCTGTAATTCCTGTTTGAGGTCATGATGTCATAAGCATCGGCAACCGCAACGATCTTGGCCAGTTTGGGGATAGCTTCGCCCTTAAGTCCGTCGGGATACCCGGATCCGTCATATCTTTCATGATGATAATGGGCAACATCCCTCAGATACGGATAAGATTCTATACCCGCAAGCATCTCGCTTCCGGATTTGGCATGATCCTCCAAAAGCTCCTCTTCCTCTCTGGAAAGATCACCCATCTTGCCAAGGACCGCATCGGGAGTACTGAGTTTACCTACATCATGCAGCATGCCTGCAAAATAAGCCTGCTCACAGGTTTCCTCATTTTCTCCGCTGATCTCCGCTATCTTTCTGGAATACTCCGCAACTCTGCGGGAATGCCCCTTGTAATGAGTCTTATGGATATCGATTGCCTCCGCAATGGAGCTTACCGTCTCCTCGAAAAGCCTTCCCATATTCCTGCGCTGCTGTTCAAGGTTTTCAACTTCCAGATTATGTGCTTTCTGAAGAGCCTTGTTCATGTTGATAAGCGCAAATATGTAAAGAAGCAGACACATTGCGGCAATCGAAAGGTTTGTGAGGGAAACGCCGTAGAACACCAGCTGTGCTCCGGATGCAAACAGGGGCACGACCGAGAAGAGCTCCAGGGATATCCTTATCTCCTTTCCGAATATGTGCCCATACTGATATACGACAGTAATGGTCATAATGAGTACGACCGTAGGGAATACGTAGCTTAACATGTATCCCGTTCCTCTTACATACTCATTTTTTTCGTTGAAGGAATAATACAATCCCGTAAACTGTGAAAGTATGAGAAACAATTCACCGATGATGATGATAAAATATGATACCCGGAGTCTGTTTGGAACCTTGCCGATCCTACCATCCGAAACAAGAAGATCCGACAGATACATCACGTAGAAAAACAGGATCGCCAGCGTCAGGAAGAATACTGCGAAATTACTGATCCTTACCATCCAGTAGCCCGTAAATGTCACGTTTCCACGGAAAATATAGGCATATCTGTCGAAGATCAGAAGAAACATTCCGCATACTTCAACCAGGAGCAGCGAGGCTTTTCTCAGTTTTGACATATAAGATGCTATCAATACGAAAAAAGCCATCATACCGCACATGGAAGCGAGTATCATCATTATATTCAGCTGATGTAACTTGAAAAACTCAACCATATCCGACTCCGTTATCTGTGAAGGATGAAGAATTCCTTCAGCTTATCCAAAAGCTCATCCTTTTGTATCGTTTTGAGAAAATAGCCTTCGGGCCTCAGTGACACGACGGCCATTACGCTTTCTTTATCTCCCTTTCCCGTAAGGAATATGACGGGAATGTTTTTCGTTTCTCCGTCGCTTCTGAGCATCTCGAGAACCTGCGGTCCGCTTGTGACCGGCATCTCGTGATCGAGCAATATAAGATCGGCCTTATTTTTTCCAAGCCATTTGA
The DNA here is from genome assembly GCA_946531495.1 of uncultured Lachnospiraceae bacterium. Taxonomy (GTDB): domain Bacteria; phylum Bacillota; class Clostridia; order Lachnospirales; family Lachnospiraceae; genus AC2028. The sequence continues at coordinate 15,078 of CAMNAQ010000022.1, forward strand.
TCGCCTGCAAGCCTGAATTGGCCATTGCAACCTTATATGTTCCCTTAAGCCACTCCCTTATCAGTGTAAGATAGTTGGCATCATCATCAACGATCAGGATAGTCTTCATGAACTCACCGGCTTCAACCATACCCATGAGCTCATTTACCGCTGATATATATTCGGCATTATCTATGGGACGTATGAACTTTTTATATATCGTATCTCCGGGAAAGCTTTCGGATGCAAACTGAACATCCAGCTTATCGCCTATAATGATAAGCCTTGTTCCTTCTTCACTCATCCTGTCATTCAGGTAATGAATGACGGATTCGGTCGGTCTTCTGTTGTCATCCATGAACAATGTGACCTGCCCGATATCTTTCCATGCTGCATTTATATCATTTACATTCCAGTTGGAAAAAATACACTCGAATCCGGCATCCTGTATTTTTTTGACAAGAACTCTTACAATAAAAGTTTCCTTCTCGCCGACCAGCAGCACCCTTTTATCAGACATTATCAATCACCTCGTCAGAATTCATCTTCTGCCATTTTTTCCATTTCGTCCCAGTCAAAGCTTCTGAGAAGCTTTGACAGCCTGTCGATCTTTTCCCTGTCTTTCTCAGGAAGCTTATACTTATCCAAATCCTTTATGATCAGCTCCACCGAATCATAATCCATCTGCGGTATGCATTCCTTCAGCGTGTTATATGCATCCTTAAGCTCATCCTCCGGAATGGCCGGTCTGTCATCATTTTCAGATGGCTTGTTCATTTCATCAAGCCCGGAAAGCTTCTGCTTATATGCTCTATAATCTTCAAGGAAACGCCGGGTATTTGTGTTTATAAATTCCCTGTTTTCTTTATTGCCGGCTTCCTCAAGTTTTTCAGCCATTGATGATAATTCCATGGCCCCGATGATCCGCGCGGATGTCTTAAGAGAATGTACCTTGACCGTATAAAGCTTAAGTTCATCCTCCTCATGAGCCTTCTCTATAACTGCGGCCGTATCATCGAGAGTATCTCTGAAAAGGCTGAGTGCAAAAACATACTGGGAAGCTCCGCCCGAGTTCTTTATTCCGTCCTTTACCGAGATTCCGTCCACATCATATATCCACTTCATCTCCTCAGGCAGCTCTTCCGTTTCCGGAGTTCCCGTTTCCTCCGCAGTCTCCATGACCATCTCAGGAGGCAGGTGCTTTAATATTGTTCTTTCAAGAAGGTATGAATCGATAGGTTTTGAAAGATATCCGTTAAAGCCCTTCGATCTGTAGAATTCCTCGCCTGCGGTGGAATTGGCCGTAAGAGCATATACCGGAAGATCCGGATGAGTCTTCCTGATACGCTCTACGGTTTCAACGCCGTCCATTCCGGGCATCATGTGGTCAAGCAGAACAACATTGAAATGACCGTACTTGATCCTCTCAAGGCATTCCTCACCGCTTTCCGCAGTGGAGACGAAAATCTTCGTGGCCTTAAGCAGCTCCTTTGCCACCATAAGATTCATGGGATTATCGTCAACGATCAGCACCTCTGCTTCAGGAGCGATGAATCTGGGAACATAAGGTCCGATGACTCTTTCCTCATCAGTTTCGGAAAATTCGCCCATGGGAGATCTGTCAACAATACTCTGCTCGATCGTAAAAAAGAATTCCGAGCCTTCACCGTATACGCTCTCACAGGTAAGCTCGCCGCCCAAAAGCTCTGCAAACTTTCTGGATATATCAAGTCCGAGACCGGTTCCCTGAACAGAACTGTTCTTTTCTTCATCAAGTCTTTCATATGCATTAAACAGTCTTCCGAGATCTTCCTGCTTTATGCCTATACCTGTATCCTTGACGGAAAACCTAATCTTGCATGTATCATTTGTCTTTTCCGTTACGAGAGCCTTAAGAACAAAACCGCCCATATTGGTGTATTTTACGGCATTGGTCAGAAGGTTTAGCAATATCTGCTTGATCTTGCCCGAATCACCGTGAAGGCGAACAGGAAGGGTTTCGTCAAGGTCAAGATCAAATTTCAGATCCTTCTCCCTTGCTCTGACCCTGATCATCGTCACAACAGAACGGAGCAGATCCGCCGTATCATATTCCTGTTCAACAAGAGTCATCTTGCCGGACTCTACCTTGGAGATATCAAGAAGGTCATTGATCAGGCTGAGGAGCGATTCGGAAGCACTCCTTATGTCTATCGCGTAATTTATGATCGACATGAAATATTCCTTGGGAACATCCCTGGCATCTTCCCTAAGTATCATTTCATCCATACCCATGATCGTGTTGATGGGGGTTCTGATCTCGTGAGACATATTAGCCAGGAATCGTGATTTTGCGGTATTTGCGCGTTCCGCTTCCTCCTTGGCCGCTCTGATCTCATCATACTGTGTGCGGATAGTCTTCTCAGCCATCATTCTCCATATGAACAGTCCGACAATGGCAGCGATGACCACAACCAAAAGTATCCTCGTGACAAAAAGCTCATACAGCTTGGGTTTCTTTTTTATGTTAAACGAAGCGTCCTGAAGAACGGATTCCGTCTTCTTGTCGAGTATCTGAATGTGAAGAATATAATCTCCGAATGTCAGACCCGTATATTCGAGAGTGGTGAGTTTATCCAGAGTGGTGGTGATTCCGGCGTCCTCGCTGCCTTCCAGATACGCTCTTACAAGAGGATTGGAAAGAGTGTAATCAAGGATCGCAGGTGCTATTACAATACGTCCCGCAGATGCAGGAATAACATATGATCCGTTCTCACCGGGCACAAGCCTTGTTCCGTCGATATAGATCGAGCTTATATCCATCAGCACCGCAGGATTCTTTTCAAAGTAGCTATTTATATTTACCTTGACAACACCCACACGGGTTGCCATATACAGGCTTCCATTATCCGAAAGTGAGCTGTACGAATTGCTTACAGGCGCTCCGGGCAGTCCGTTTGCCATGGTGAACAGACTGTAATCACTTATGCTGTCATTTATCATGTCATCCGCATTTACCGTGTAGATGCCCATAGCGGACAATATCCAATACTGACCGTTTTTATTGGAGAAAATATCAAAGTTATTATTAAACGGAAATGATGTTATGGCAGTGACCCTGCCTCCTCTGAGGTATTCAATGGAATTAGAGGTGATAATCCAATAAAGACCATGTTCTTCATCCTTTTTGATCCGGAGAACAACATCACTCGTAAGTCCGTCGTCCCTCCCGATACGTTGTACATCCGTATCGCTGATGATATATATACCGTCACCGTCGGATCCCGCATATATCTTACCGTCTGCGCTTTCCTCTACAGTAAGGATGGTTGTATTGCGCATTCCCTCATCGTATCCGATGTTTCTTACAACTTCTCCGTCCCTGATCACAGCCACACCGGCATTGCCTCCGATTATGACCGAACCGTCGGAAGCAATCTTTATACACCTTATCTGATTACTCCTGAGCCCATCTGCGGTCGTATATCTCGTGATCCTGCCGTAAGGGCTGCAGCACACAAGTCCGAAATCTCTTGAATATGTAGCTATCCAGATATTTCCTTCCGAATCGCCCTCAATGCATCTTATCCTGACGCCATCAAGATAATAGGTAAGCTCATTGCTTATCGGTGTCATTGAGCTGCTCAGTATCTCAAGTCCCTCATTGGTTCCTATGTATGTTATGCCTTCATTTCTGTATACCGCATTTACAACATCCTCGCTAATACCGGTCTGGGCGGATATGTTGCTGAAGTTGCAGGTGACTATCTTAAGGATTCCCTGTGTGGACGAGGCAACCCAGATATTGCCCTGATAATCAGACGTAGTCATCTCTATTCCGCTGTTAAACGGAAGATTATCAATGACCGTCAGCATATTATAATTATCCAGATATCCAACCGTGGTCGTGGAGGAAACCCATATTCTTCCGCAGTCATAGCTCAGCCAGTGAATCTCAGGGATAGTCGGAGTGTAGATCTTCACCATTTCGGATACGCTATCCCCGAACCTGCCGTAATAAATGATCCCTGCATCAGTCCCAAGATAGAGCATGTTTTCCTCTTTGGGATCAGCGAGTATGGTTGTTACATGCCTTAATCCCAGATCTTCACTGGAATATACTTCCGATATCACTCCGTGATCTATCTGAAAGATCAGTCCGTCATTGGTCTGACCGAAAATATGGCCTTTTCTGTCGCAGACGAGCTTCAGTATCGTCTGGCTGTTGATCCTCTCATCATCAATAACATGCATCTGAAGCGCTTCGTCAAAATACACGACACCTGATGTAGTGCCCACATAAACATTTCCAAGATGATCCTCTGTAAAGATCCTTATGGATGAAGCAGGAAGACCGTTCCTGTACGTAAAATGCGTCTGTTCTTCTCCGTCTATCAGAACAATTCCGTTATCATTGGTTCCGACCCAGATACGTGCGCGTGAATCCTCAAATATGACTCTTCCGCTGGTCAGGCCGTTCGAAGGATCCATTTTCTCAAAATATCTTCCGTCATAACGAAAGATTCCGCTATATCCGCCGATCCAGACGTAACCGTCCTTCGCACCGTATACAAAATTCGCATCCGATGTCGGAAGGCCGTTCGATGCATCATAGACCAGCGAAGTATATCCTATATCCCTGAGCTGGCCTGTTGCGGCATATCCGCCGCCCACATCAGAATAGTCATATTCCTGTACTTCCTCAGATGTATTTTCCGTTGATGATGCATGTACTGTAAGACCCGGCAATGAAATTGCCGGGAATGCCAGACAAAACGCTATAACAAATGCCGCTGATCTTAAAAATCCTGATTTTTTCAATTCAGCATGCCTCCGAAAAAAATGATAGACCCGCATAAGCGTTACATGTTGTGATATTTCTTCAGAACCACTTTAACCTCCGGGAGCGAGTCCATAAACACCTCAACACATTTTGGATCAAACTGTGTGCCCGCACCTTCCTGTATCATCTCAAGTGCTTTGTCCAGAGGAAATGCAGGCTTATATACTCTGGGAGAGGTAAGTGCATCAAAAACATCGGCGACTGCCATTACACGTGCGGAAAGAGG
>CAMNAQ010000023.1 GCA_946531495.1 uncultured Lachnospiraceae bacterium
GCTGATGACCCTGCAGCTCAGCGCTGAGCTGCTCCGCAGCAGCATCGGCCCGGAAAGAGATGCCCTGATAGATGAACTCAGGAAGATCACGGAGGATTATGCGGGAAGCAATAAAGTTACCGGAGTTTATCCCGGATGGAAATACTCCACCGACTCTCCCCTGCGGGATAAAATGGTCAGAGTCTTCAGGGATATGTACGGATATGAGCCCAAGGTCGAAGCAATCCATGCCGGTCTCGAATGCGGCTTCTTCATGGACAAGGCCCCTGATATTGACTGCGTGTCAATAGGCCCCGATATGCAGGATATCCATTCTCCCCGGGAGCGCCTCTCCATCTCCTCCACCCAAAGAACCTATGACTTTCTATTAAAAGTCCTCGCCGACAGAACCTGATCACTGCTCCCACTTCAATATTTCTTACATAAAAAGACAGCCCGTGTGGCTGTCTTTCTTTATGTGACTCAACGGGTTCCGGCTATATGGTCATTTTCTGCGATTTTGAAGTGAGCTTAGCGGTTCTCAGGAATACATCCATTCGAGCACAATTTTGCCCGGATGGCAAAATTAGTGAACAGGGGACATGGATGTCACCCTGTGAACGGTGCGCAACGCGGTGCAATATGTATTCCGCAGAACCGCTTAGCGAACGTAACATGAGCAGAGAATGACCATATAGCCGGAATCAGGAGAATTAAAAAGACAGCCACACAGGCTGTCTTTTTATGTTAAGTCATATTGACTTTTAGTTAAGCGATCTCTTTCTTTGCCATCTCAGCAAGTGATGCAAAACCAGCTGCATCGTTAACTGCGAGCTCAGCGAGCATCTTTCTGTTCATGTCAACACCTGCCTTCTTGAGGCCGTACATGAACTTGCTGTATGAAAGGCCGTTGATACGAGCTGCTGCATTGATTCTGGTGATCCAGAGCTTTCTGAACTCTCTCTTTCTCTCCTTACGTCCTGAGTAAGAAGAGGTGAGTGCTCTCATAACGGACTGCTTAGCAACTCTGTACTGATTACTTCTTGCGCCTCTGTAGCCCTTTGCAAGCTTCAGAACGCGATTGTGCTTTTTCTTGGCGTTTAAACCACCCTTAATTCTTGCCATTTTTTATTCCTCCAATCTAACCGAAAGATACTATCCTTCCGGGTGCGTCTGCCTTACAGATAGGGCAGGATCTTCTTCATATTCTTGATGTTGGTAGAGTCGGTCATAGCGGCCTTACGAAGATTTCTCTTCCTCTTGGTGCTCTTCTTGGTGAGAATGTGACTCTTATAGGCCTTGTTTCTCTTCAGCTTGCCGGTACCTGTAGCCTTAAAACGCTTGGCAGCGGAGCTGCTTGTTTTCATCTTGGGCATAATACTTCCTCCTAACTTTACTGCAATGCTTATTCTTTATTTTTTGACGGCTTATCGTCTTTCTTAGCCGTTAAAAACATGATGATGCTCCTGCCCTCAACCTTGGCAGGCTTTTCGATTACCGCTACATCGGAAAGAGCCTCTGCGAAATCATCAAGTACATGCTTGGTGGTATTCATATGGGCCATCTCACGACCGCGGAAACGAAGCGTAACCTTGACCTTATCACCCTTTGCCAGGAATTTCCTTGCGGAATTGATCTTGGTATTTACATCGTTGGTATCGATATTGGGAGAGATCCTTATCTCCTTGATATCAACCTGATGCTGCTTCTTGCGTGCTTCCTTCTCTTTACGAAGCTGCTCATACTGGAATTTACCGTAATCAGCGATCTTGCATACTGGCGGATTAGCAGTAGGAGCGATCTTGATCAGATCAAGTCCCGCTTCCTGAGCCAGTGCAAGTGCTTCTTTCGTGGACATTACTCCGATCTGATTTCCGGCTTCACCGATGACTCTGACTTCCTTGTCTCTTATCTGTTCGTTGATGAATAAGTTGTTAATACCTTCCTCGATTCTGTCGCTTTAGCGACACTCAATTCATTAACTCATCTGTTCCAAATGCGAATAAAAAAAGCGGCTTGCAGTAAGCCGCTTAAAATTCGATCACATCAATGCTCTGATCGGACTTTTTGAACCTGTTTGGCCATACCTGCAGGTGAGAGCGGCTGCTCTGCTTTATTGTCCGCGTTTTCACACGCAAAATGCATAATATCATACGGATCCATGCATGTCAACTGTTTTTATCGATATATTTCTCCACTTCATCCCTCGCAATGCCAAGGCTGATCGCAAGTTCACCGTAAAGATAATCACCGGCCATGCGGAAATATTTGGCATCCAGAGCCGTCTCCTTGCGCCCTGCCGCAAATCTTGCTTCTTTCCTGTGATAAATGGTCTTAAGAAGTCTTACAAGCTCTGTTGCATCATTGGAGCGGATACAGTTCTTATACTCGCCTTCAAGCTGCTTATCATTCTCGACAACTATATCCGGGATTCCGGGCATCTGCTTGACAAGCTTATTGGCTTCCTTTTTGGAGAGAACCGGACGGAGCTTCTCATCTGCAGTTTCCATTGAGATATATACAGTACTTCCGGGGGTATAAACCGGCTTGAGGATATAATACTCCTCACCGCTTGCTCCGGAAATATCCAGTACAGAAATCTTTTCAACCCTGCATACTCCTTTATTTCCGCAGACTACATAATCTCCCACACTGTACATCACAAACTCCTATTCTATATGGCATTCTCCCCTAATGCCCGTTTACATAATACATAATCATTGTATCATTTTTTTCCGGAGTTGTCATACATCTTTTTTCATATCATAGCTCACAAGCAGTGTTTCTTCGCCGTTTTTCACTTTATAAACATTGAAAAGCTGTGTTCCGCTTTGATAGAAATCTTCATATACTGACGAGATAATAAAGCATACCGTTCCGCCGTCTTCGCCGTTTTCCGCTATTATCTCCGCTTCCTCCGTGCCTTTATCCGTAATAAGCCTTACTCTGTATTCTGACGAATCGTTAACCCTGATCCAGCCGTAAAAGCTCATATCCTTTTCGCCGTCAACGATCGTAACATATGCATTCTCGATGACCAGATCATCAGAGAGCCTGAAATCTTTTTTGAAAAATACCGAATTGTGAAAAGGATCGGTAAAAAGTATATATGATCCCATATCATACTCTTCAAAATGCCATTTTCTGAACAGCTCAATCTCGGGACCCGAATAACCGTAACGGTAAAACAGATACTCTCCGTTCAAAGTATGTCCCTGGTCCATGAAACTGAATCTTCCGATGCTTTCCGGATCCGTCATCGGATCATCAAGGGATATGCAGGTTTCATAGGGATCTGCCTGAGTCCACCATAAATAATAAGTATAAATAAAGGGAAGATAGACATGTGCATCTGCATATCCGTTCTCCTCATCTTCCAGAAAAGCAAGAGCATCCTTATCATATTCTTCAAAAAACAGCCACTTATACGGATAAGCCACAGCATCATACCCGTTAAAATAATACCTCGCAAAGAATATGAAAAATATCATATACGATGCGGCAAGACACCCGGCTGCAAGCACCCGCACGCTCCCCGGAAGTTTTTTCTTTCCCTTCAAGAACGAAAACACCACCCATATGCCTTCACATATAAAGATTATCAGGCTGATCAGAACACCGTTCATTCTTGTAAGGTTGGTATATCCCGGAGCATTTGAGAGGACTCCCGCCATCAGATACTCAGCTCCGGCCCAAAGCAGTACAAAAACCGCAGGTGTGCATTTTTCCTTATTTTTCAAGGATATGAAAAAGCGATATATGCTCCAGGCAAGTCCGATCCCCATAAAAGGAACCGAGATGATATAGAAATTATGAAAAACAGTTGAGCTGTTATATGCAAGATCATCATGAAGTACGGTGCTGTAAGCGGCGTTATAAATCTTCCTGAAAAAATCCTGAAAAGTAAGTTCCGAGGATCTGTACTTGGGAAGCTTGGTAAACGTAAATACCCCAAGCTTAAGCTCAGGAAGATCAAAATAGTTGATGATCTGCACCACAGCCAGCGGAGCAGCCAGAACCGCGAAGATAACGGCAGTCAGAAATGTATTCGATGCCTTGATCTCCTTTTTCTTCCAGATGATCAGATATATAAGAGTAAGCAGAAGGAAGACGGGAACACACAAATAAGAAAGTGCATATGTATATAGAACGATCCCCGATGAAATACCAAGAAGCACATAGTGCTTTCTTTTTCCTTCCTTTGCCACCATAGCCGCATAATAAAGCATTACCGTTGCGGCACTCATCATAAGATGCGACTCAAGTCCGAAACGAAGCATGGTGATAAATACCGGACTTATGGCAAAAAGTGCAACAAACATGATCTCCGCGCGATCATCTTCAAATATCTCCTTAAACAGCTTTCCTCCATACACAGCCATGACCACTGCGGATATGACTATTACCGAACGGACGGAAAAGATATTGGCTCCAAAGATCCTTATGATCGGAATGAGAAGATATGTATAAAGAATGTTCTGGCCGTCTCTGTAATTGACCAGATACAGAGGCCAGCTATTACGCCATCTGTCAACTCCATATCTTCCGAGAGTATAAGCATCGTATCCGGAACCCACCTCATCCACATTAAGTCCCCTTGGAAGCTTATCTATCATGAAAATATGCATGAACAGAACCATGCCCATGAATAAAGCATAAATTAAAGCCTTATGATATTTTACGAAAAAAGATTTCACCCTTCCTGCTCCATCCTGGAAAGCTTAGCCGCACGGTCCGCTGCAATACAGGCATCTATTATCTCACCGATATCCCCGTTCATTATCTTTTCAAGCTTGTATAAAGTAAGCTCAATCCTGTGATCGGTAACCCTCCCCTGTGGGAAATTATAGGTCCTGATCTTCTCCGAACGGTCTCCGGTTCCGATCTGCGACTTTCTCATCTGGGCTTCGGCATCATGCTTTTCCTGCTGCTGAATATCATACAGTTTGGCCTTAAGAAGTGCAAAAGCTTTTGCCTTATTCTGGATCTGACTCTTTTCGGTCTGGGAATACACAACTATACCCGTAGGAAAATGTGTAAGTCTTACAGCCGAGTCAGTCGTATTTACGCACTGGCCTCCATTTCCGGAAGCACGCATAACGTCGATCCTGATATCCTTGGGATCTATCTCTATATCCACGTCCTCATCAGCTTCGGGCATTACAGCTACCGATGCGGTAGAGGTATGTATCCTTCCTCCGCTTTCGGTCTCGGGCACCCTCTGAACTCTGTGAACACCGCTCTCATATTTGAGCCTGGAATATGCACCTTCACCGGTGATGGTAGCTGTGCAATCCTTAAAGCCGCCGATCCCTGTTTCATCCGCAGAGATAAGCTGCACCTTCCAGCCCTGACTTTCGGCATAGTGAGCATACATCCTGTAAAGCTCCGCAGCAAAAAGAGCTGCCTCATCGCCGCCTGCGCCTGCACGCAACTCTATAATGACATTCTTGGAATCATTGGGATCCTTGGGAAGAAGAAGTATCTTGATCTCCTCCTCAAGCTTTGCGATACGGGCCTTGGCCTCGGATACAGACTCCTTGAGCATCTCCCTCATTTCCTCATCATTTTCGGAAGAAAGCATCTCAAGGGCATCCGCAAGATCCGTATTGCATTTCTTATATTCGCTGTATGCATTGACCAGCGGTGCGATCGCACCCTGTTCCTTCATTATCTTCTGAAATCTGACGCTGTCCCCTATTATCGCAGGGTCCTGCATCTGTCTGTTCATCTCCTCGTACTTATCGAGGAGTTCGTCTAATTTTTCAAACATGTTAATTCTCCTTTATCTGTGCATTTTTCATTTGCCATTTTCCGGGGGAAGCATATCCTGCTTCATCCATGAAAAAAAAGCACAGCTAAAGGGCGGACAGTATTCCTCTGACCACACGGTCATTTCCACCAAAATCCTTAACAGTCTGAACTTCTATAAATCCATTGTTTCTCATCATCTCGCTTACATCCTCCGCCTGATCGTATCCGATCTCAAGCAGAAGATCTCCGCCTTTACGAAGGTGCTCCTTAGCGCCTGTGATGATCCGTCTGTAAAACTCAAGGCCGTCTGTCCCGCCATCAAGTGCTATGCGGGGATCATGGTCTCTTACCTCTATGCTCAGGCTTTCAATGTCCGCAGTCCTGATATACGGAGGATTTGATACTATCACATCAAAAATATCTTCGTCTCCAAGAGCATCATAAAGATCACCCTGTTTAAGCTCAAGTCTTTCCCTCTTACCGGAAAGGATCATATCAGCATTTTGCGATGCAAGTTCAAGAGCTTCCTCAGAGATATCGGTCCCCACTCCGTAGCAGTCATTCGTCAGTGCCATGAGGCTTATTATTATGCATCCGGTTCCGGTGCACAGGTCGAGTATCCGGGAGCCGTCATGGTGATCCTTTAACGCTTCCTCCGCAAGGATCTCCGTATCGGGTCTCGGTATAAGCGCAGAGGGCGAAACCCTGAAATCAAATCCCATAAAACCGGTCTTTCCGACAATGTGCTGTAAAGGCACCCCGCTGCATCTGCGTTCCAGTACATCTTCTATGCTCCGGCAAATACTGTCATCTTCCAATTCTTTTTCGGGATTCGAAAAAATATCGGAAACAGACACATGAGCATATTCAGTCAGGATAATCCTGGCTTCCGTCTCTGCCTCCTGTATTCCCCCGGCTTCAAGCCTTTTTAATATTTTACTTTTCAGATCACGAATGGTCATCACTCGTCTATTTTTTCATCCGAAAAATCTGATGGATCCGCATCCTCTGCAGAATAATCATCATATTCTTCGTCCTCATAATCTTCTTCATAATACCCGGCATCATCGTACTCTGTCTCCCAGCCGGGAAGTGCTCCCACGATCTCACCGTCTTCACCTATATCAAGTCCGAAATTATCTCCGAGATATTTCTTCCAGTCAAAGACAGCCTCGACAGACTTGATGGCAACTTCGATCATCTTGTCATCCGGTTCCTTGGTGGTAAGATGCTGGAACCATATGCCCGGTGCGGTAAGGATATAAACCAGGATATTTTCACTCCTTCCGGCAAGAGCAAGGATCTCATATGAGATGCCGAGGACAACAGGGATCATCAGTATCCTGACCAAAAGTCTGAGAGGAAGATACTCTATTCTTATGAAAAAGAAAATGACCACACTGATGAAAACGGATATATACATAAAGCTTGTTCCGCACCTTCTATGAAAGCGTGAACTCTTCTTTACGTTTTCAACATTAAGTGTCCTGCCTCTTTCAATGCAGTTGATGCACTTATGCTCCGCACCGTGATATCTGTATATCCTGCGCATATCCTTCATAAATCCGATGGCAAACATATACAGGATAAAGACCACGATCCTTATCACCCCCTCGATTATGGAAACAAGCGAGGGATTTCTGATGTTTTTCTCAAACAATGATGCAAGGAAGGTAGGGAGTACGATGAACAGTCCGACTGCAAGTGCAACGGCTATGATCATCACAAGCGAACTCATAAGCTTATCAAGAGCACCTGATCCGGATGTTCCGGTCTCCTTGGCTTCCTCTTCATCGAAAGCCTCTGCAGAGTAATTGATCGCACGTGTTCCGAGAATCATGGAATCGATGAATACAAACGCACCTCTGAGAAAGGGAATTTTCAAAACAGGGCTTCCCTTAAGAAGCTGCTTATGAGTCTGAGCTTCTATCTCAATCCTGCCATCAGGCTTTCTGACCGCAATGGCGTATTTCTCGCCATTTCTCATCATGATTCCTTCAATGACCGCCTGTCCTCCGATACCGGAATATACTTTTTTCCTCTTCTTTGAAGCCATATGAACTCCTTATTATCCGTAAAAAAGAAAAAGGGCCAAGGCAAAGCCCTGGCCCTTAGATAAATCTTACTTGTTGAGACCGTACTTCTTGTTGAACTTATCAATACGGCCGTCGGCTCTTGCACTCTTCTGCTGTCCGGTATAGAACGAATGGCACTTGGAGCAAACCTCGACGTGTATCTCAGGTCTTGTGGAACCGGTTACGAATGTGTTTCCACAGTTGCAGGTAACGGTTGCCTGATAATACTGGGGATGTATTCCTTCCTTCATTGTCTTCACCTCTCTATATATAAAGTAAATTTTTGTCTGTTCTCATCCGCACTGCTTATGCAGCCACAAACAGCTTTTCTAATATATCACTTGACGAGAATATATGCAAGACTATTTTTTTGGATTCATACGCCCGTCCCGGGTGCTGCTTATTTGTGACCTGTCCGAAAGGCTGTTCATGTAAAATACATATACCGCAGCAGCCTGCAGTGCCGGCCGTTACCTTTTATACATGATTCCTTACATTGATATTGCGAACGAGTTCCGCATTTGATCGTGTATTCTTGAACTCCTCCAGCAGCCTGTCAGCCGCATCATCTGATTTGAGCCCGTTAAGTGCACGTCTTGCGATCTCCATTGCTCTGAGCTCTTCTCTCGAAAGAAGAAGATCCTCACGTCTTGTTCCGGATTTGGCAAGATCCACCGCAGGGAAGATCCTCTTTTCCGAAAGTTTTCTGTCAAGGATCATTTCCATATTACCGGTTCCCTTGAATTCCTCGTATACAACATCATCCATCTTGGAGCCTGTATCGACCAGTGCGGTCGCAAGGATCGTAAGAGATCCGCCCTCTCTCATATTTCTAGCGGCGCCGAAAAATCTCTTGGGCATGTGAAGAGCAGCGGGATCAAGACCACCCGAAAGGGTACGTCCGCTCGGAGGTATTACCTGATTGTATGCCCTTGCAAGTCTTGTGATCGAGTCAAGAAGTATAACAACATCCTCCTTATGCTCAACGAGCCTCCTTGCGCGCTCTATTACCATCTCCGAAACTCTTGCATGATGTTCGGGCATCTCATCAAATGTGGAATAAATGACCTCAACATTTTTTCCCCTGATGGCTTCCTTCATATCCGTAACTTCCTCCGGACGTTCATCGATAAGAAGGATTATGATATGCGAATCCGGATTATGGTAAAGTATCGACTGGGCTACAGATTTAAGGAGTGTGGTCTTACCGGCCTTAGGAGGAGAAACGATCATTCCTCTCTGTCCCTTGCCGACCGGGCTTACAAGATCCATTACACGCATTGCGATGTTCTTCTCATCGCTTGTCTCCATTCTAATCCTCTCGTTGGGGAAGATCGGAGTCATGTTTTCAAAAGCGACTCTCTTGATGGATTCCGAAAGAGGATACCCGTTAACCGTATTGAGAAAAATAAGGGGAGAAAACTTTTCAGTGGCAGTCTTGGCCTTCTTAATACCGTCAAGAACATCACCGGTACGAAGTCCGAATTTCCTGATCTGCGCGGGGGAAACATATACATCGCTCTCACCGGGCAGATAATTATCGCATCTTATGAAGCCGTATCCTTCAGGCATAACCTCAAGAATTCCGTATGCAGGTTCATCGCCGGCCTGGGGAACGTATGAATTTTCTCTGGGCTGGGCATTTTTCTGCTCAGGCTGCCCCGATGTGCGAGCCTGGCCATCCTTCTGTTCAGACTGGTTCTCCTTCTGTTCGGTCTGCTGAGAGCCGTGTACCTGGTTTCCTTTTTTATCCGGCCTGCGTCTTTCGCGTGAATCAGCGTCAGCCTTTTCAGCTTTGCCATTATCGGAAGGCTGTGATACAGCCTGTGCCTTATCAGATCCCTTAGCCTTATCTTCCTTTACAGATGCATCCTTTTTGCTCTTTTCACCGGAACGTGAATTTTTACGCTTATCGGATGCCTTTTCAGAATTTTTCTCTTCAGAAACCGGCTCCTTCGAAGCCTGCTCTTTTGCAGCCTTTTCAGCCTGCATCTTCTCATCAAGCAGTGCAAGCTTTTCGATCAGTTCTTCCTTCTTAAGACCGGTAATACCTTTTAGCCCCGCAGACTTTGCAATGTCCCTGAGCTGCGTAAGAGTAAAGCTCTTAAGTTTTTCTCTCATAAAATACCAGGATTCCTTTCAGAATTAAAAAATAGAATATAAAAATCTAATGCTCTCATAAAATGATATGTTTCGGAATACGAATTTCAGAAACAAAATGAAAATAAAGAACAAAGAAATAACTACAAAGTCTTTATATCACGAGAAAAAAAATGCGTCAACAAAAAAATCAGTCCGGAAATTTTACCTTCCCGGACTGATGATCAGTATATCGATCAGCTGAATTTCAGCGTAGCATTTACTTCTATGGTAAGATTGTCAACACTTCCGTAAACCTTCGGTTCAGAGGTCGAAATCCTTGCTCCGTACGCTGTTCTCAGATACGCGGACTGTGCATTTACAAGCGCTGTTACACCCTCCACGGACAGCAGGCTGTTCCATGTCGCAAGTATGGTCAGCCGGGTCACTCTGAACTGCCCCGCCTGTCTTACCGCAGCTATAACATCCTCCGATGTCTTCACCTGTGCTATTGCACCTACGGTTGTAAATGACAGTTTAAGTTCAGGCTTGGAAGCACCTTCGTAAGGTATTCTTCCCTCGGCAATTCCAAAATACAGATAGTGATTATACAGTACTGCAGCATTCGTTCCCAAAACAGCTGCAACATCGGGATATCTTTTTGCATAGAATACGGGATCGAATAATCCTCCGTCCGGCATGGTTATAACCGTCGCAGACCCTGAAGCGCCTGCAGGCTGAACAGCCACAGCACCGGCATAGGGAAGCCTTTTTTCGGCAATCCCGAACATGAGATAATGCTGATAGAGAAGTGCCTCGTTCATTCCGCATGCGGCATATACATCAGGATAAGTTGCCGCATAAAAAGAGGGATCGAACTGTCCTCCGTCAGGCATGGTCTTTACGGCAGCCTGTGCCTTTACGGAAGGCATCACCGAAAGTATGGAAATAAAAGCTAATGCCGATAATATAGAGATCAGTGTTTTTTTCATGTCATCTCCGTTTTTTCACGTCCGGCTGAGATATTCCGGAGCGTTCACCGATTGGGATATTTACTGTTATTATACTAGTTATCGGCATATCTTAACAGATAATTTATAATTTTTCGTACCCGATGGTGATATACTGTGAGGGCACGTTTGAAAAAAGGAATAAAAAAAGGTAGTAAAATGAAGATCAATTTACATGCACATACAGTAAGATGCGGCCACGCCAGCGGCACCGAAAAGGAATACATAGAGGAAGCACTGAGAGTGGGAATGACGGATTTCGGCTTTTCGGATCATACTCCCATGCCTTTTCCGGAAGGTTATTCATCGGAAGGAATGAGGATGAGCCTTGCGGAAATGGATGATTACACCGATACGATCCTTGCTCTGAAAAAAGAATACAAGGACAGGATAAATATTTACCTGGGGCTTGAAGCGGAATATTACCCGGAACTTTTCCCAAAGCTCATGAAATTCCTCGAGAGCTATCCGGTCGAATATCTCATCCTCGGACAGCACTGCACACGGAATCAGTACGACGGAGTCTGGGCAGGAGCGGAAACAAACGACGAAAGAATTCTTACAATGTACACAGATCAGGTCATTGAAGGCCTTAAGAGCGGTCAATTCATCTATCTTGCTCATCCGGATCTGATCAACTACACTGGTGATGAAAAAACATATCTGAATCAGATGGAAAGGATCTGTGCCTATACATATGATCACCATATCCCTCTTGAGATAAATCTTCTCGGACTAGGCGACGGAAGAAATTATCCTAACCCCGTATTCTGGAAGCTTGCAGGAGAAACCGGCAATGACGTGGTCATGGGACTCGATGCTCACCACGTTCATATGATCGATGTTCCCAAAACTGAAAAAATTGCCATGGAAATGGTTAAAAAATACAATCTGAATCTTATCGAAACTCCTCTTCCAAAGATCATATGACGTTCTTTTCACAAAACATTGCAACAAAAAGGCGGCCATAAGGCCGCCGTTTTTATGGAATAAACCCCTGAGAAAAATCAGGATCACCGGGCTCACGCATCTTCGGAAGATTATCCGCTGTAGGTGCTGACGGGAAAGGATCATATCCTGTCTGATCACCGCTCACCGGAATATAGATAACACATTTTTCCCCGATGCTGACAGGGTATGTCTCATAATGGCCGTAATCCTGTGAGTTTATATAATACTGCTGACCTGAAGTACTCCTGATATATGATGCAAGCATTACACCTTTGTAAAGAATGAATACCGAAAAACCGGCAATAATGGTTTTCATGATCGCAGCATATGGTCTTTTGCCCTTTATTTTTTCCAAAAACATGCAAGCCAGCTGTCCAAAAGTCATTGCAGGCAAGGCAAGAAGATACCCCTGACCATATCTGACAAGCGGTGATGAAAAAAGCCAGAAACAAAAAGATGCAAAAACGGTCAGGATCAAAAAACCTTTCACAGCCTTTTCTTCTGTCCTGTTTTCTTTTTTCCGGACGGAAAAAAGAGTGCAAACAAGCCAGATCATAAAGCCCAGTATCCCGAGCAAAAAGAATAGCATCCATGTTTTTCCTATTCCCGAAAACCAGTGAGGAAACCATTCGGAAAACCTCATATGAGCTGCATCCATGCTCGAATATCCTCTTCCGAAAGCAACAATATAATCTCCGTCTGCCATTGCGGAATCTGCTGCGATCTTCCAGTCGGGATCAAAAATGTCCACAGCTGTCGAAGGATAAAACAATCTGCCTGAAATAATATAATTTCTTATCAGGAACGGACAAACGATAGTAAGAACAATGACGGCATACGTAAGGATCTTCTTTATCCTGCGTTTTCTGACCAGCATTACAAAAGGAATCAGAGTGATCATTGCAAGAGGAGCAGCAGACATTTTGACTGTAATGTCAAAGATCGAAAGACATGCGCAGACTGCAAGATCATCCGCATCAAAGCCGCTTTCGGCGCAATCGGCAAGTCTTATAACGATATAGAAAAAGATCAGCATCGTAAAATAATCCGATGCAGGTGAATTCATCTCATCATATATATTCAGAACGTAGTAAATTGCGGAAATCCTGCAGAAATCAGAGAAACGGACTGTTCCGTCAGAAAAAATACGGATCAGCCTAAAGCCTGATATCATCACCATCAATGCCACAAATCCGGCACATGCATGATAGGATGTGCTTCCAAGCCAGCAGAAACTGTACAGAGCCTGAACCGCAAAAGAAGAACTGTTATAAGCCAGTCTTCCGTGAAGAAGCCCAAGCCCCCTTACCACGCCATATTCTTCTATCCACCTGATAGCCTGGCCGTGATAAAGATCGGAATCATAATGAAAATAGCCTCTGGACGCCCCATAGGCCATGATAAGGATCAATATGACAAGGAAAGATGATCTTAGCAAAAGACCTTTTGAAAATGAAAAAGAAGGGATGCTTTTTCTTTTTTGCCACATCATGTGACCAAGGATCAGTAAAGAAACAACAGAAAGAATGATATTTGCCGAAGCTCCGACTCCGCCGAACAGGCTGAATACCTGAGCATATACCGTCGAAATCATAAAGCCGGTCATACATATATCCTCAACATGATACGCCACATGTTCAGTCGAACCGTCTTTCCGTATACCAAGTGCATTAAGCATACCTGTTCCCAGAGCAAAGGTTGTAAAGAAGATATATGTCCAAATAAGGCAGTTGATTAGCATTCCTGTCTCCGATCAAATCGAATCTTTGATTTTCCTGCGCGCTCTTGATATAGCTTTTTCAGCAGCTTTCTCGGTAATCCCCATCCCCCGTGCAATCTCCTTTACGGAAGCACCGTTCATCCTGAGTAACTGTGCTGTTCTTTCGGAATCGGTGAGCTTTGTCCGAAGGGTTATCTCAAGCTTTTCCCTAAGTTCATCAAAAAGAGCGATCTCCTCGGGAGTCATGTCGGGTGATGCAAGTGAATTCTTATCATTCCATTCCGAAGAAGGATCTGAAGCATCCGTGGATATATAATCCTTCAAAGGAGAATTCTTCAGGCTGTTTTTTGATGCATAAACATTAAGGATCCTGTTTCTGATCACAGTTGAAGCATATGTCCTGAATCCCGCGCCTTTGGAGCTGTCGTATTTTTCAATGGCATCATACAGCCCTATCATGCCCTCCTGATGGAAGTCCTCCAGATCGGACGGCATGATTCCTCCAAACGTACTTACGATATACTTTACGAGTCCCGCATGACGCTGTATCAGGTAATTAAGAATGGCAGGATACTCAAGAGATACTTCATGCATCCTGTCTATCAGTTCCTCATCACTGAGCTCTTCGTAATCGGGATATCTGAATGAATTTGTCTTATCCGGATTTGTTTTCAACATCAGCCCTTTATGCGACGTCTTACGATCTCATAACTGAGTATTCCGCATGCAACGGATGCATTAAGCGAATCAATCTCACCCTTCATCGGGATTGAAGCTGTCATATCGCATTTTTCTCTGACCAGCCTGGAAACACCGCTTCCCTCGTTGCCTATTACGAGTCCTATCGGACCTGTAAGATTCAGGTCATACATGATCGTACCGTCCATTGCGGCACAGACGAACCATATTCCCTTTTCCTTGAGTTCATCTATGGTCCTGGAGATATTGGTAACCTTTGCTACAGGGATGAAATTCAGTGCCCCTGCACTTGCTCTTGCAACTGACGCGGTCAGTCCCACTGCCCTGTCCTTGGGAATAATGACACCATGCGCTCCTGCCTGATCCGCTGTACGGATTATGGCGCCAAGATTATGGGGATCTTCAATTCCGTCAAGGATGATGATGAACGGGTCCTCACCTTTTTCCTCTGCCCTCTTAAGAATATCCGAAACCTCACTGTACTCATACGCTGCAGTGATGGCAATAACCCCCTGATGGTGTCCTGTGGATGACATGTGGTCAAGTCTTTCCTTATCGACATACTTGATCACGGTTCCGGCCTTCACTGCCTCTCTCTTAATGGTAAGCACAGCTCCGTCACGGCATCCGTCAAGAACATAAAGTCTGTCCACCGGTTTTCCCGCGCGAAATGCCTCGAGGACAGGATTCCTGCCCTCTATCGCATTTTCGTTTTTATTTGTCTTGGAATTTTCAAATTCGTCTTTTTTATTTTGATCCTTCGACATATTCAACTCCGAATCTGATCAGCTCATCAGCACGTTCACTTCTCCCGGCCATGTACAGATAGCCTATCAAAGACTCAAGGCCTGTGGCTCTTTTGTAGGAACCAAAGCCTGTACCTCTGCCCGAGGGATGTGCATGATTCTTACCACGGTGCATGATTTCTTTTTCCTCGTCCGACAAAAGATCCTTTTCCAAAAGCACGTCATGGACCACAGCCTGAGCATCGGCACTCACATACTTTACAGAGGCCTTATGCAATTTCTGAACCGGCATATCGCCTTTTTCGAGGAGCATACGTCTTACAACAAGACTCATATATGCATCCCCGACAAATGCGAATGATAACGGGGAATGATTTAAGCTCTCTTCCACTTTGTACCTTCCCTTGTATCCTCAAGCACAATGCCTCTTCCAAGCAGATCATCGCGGATCTTATCTGCAAGCGCAAAGTCCTTGTTCTTCTTGGCATCTTTTCTCTGCGCGATAAGCGCCTCTATCTCTTTTGCTTCGGGATCTTCGCCTTCATCATCCTTTTTAACTATGAAGAGTCCGAGAATGCCCGCAAGAACCTCCAATGTATTGTAATACTCGCTGACAAGCGCCTTGTGAGCCTTCTCGCCGGATACTGGTCTTACATTGACATTCGCGCTTCTGACAAGCTCAAATATTGCAGTTATCGCATCTGCGGTATTAAGATCATCATCCATAGCATCGCAGAAGCTCTTTACATATTCTTTGATGCTGTCTGCAGCTGCCTTTTCGGAATCGGTAAGGTCGCCATCAGGTGCGGTCTCTAAAGCTTCCTTCAGCATGTTTCCGCAGGTTGTTATCCTCTCAAGGCTCTGCTTGGCCTGTTCCATCAGCTCTGCCGAGAAATTCAAGGGGCCTCTGTACTGGGCTGTCTGCATAAAGAATCTGAGCACCTGGGGATCGTATTTTTCACAGATCTCCCTTACTGTAAAGAAATTGCCGAGAGACTTGCTCATCTTACGGTTATCGATATTAAGGAATCCGTTGTGCATCCAGTAGTGTGAAAATTCCTTGCCGCTGGTGCACTCGGACTGGGCTATTTCATTTTCGTGATGAGGGAAGATAAGATCCTCTCCGCCTGCATGGATATCGATGGTATCACCGAGATATTTCTTACTCATGACAGAGCACTCGATATGCCATCCCGGACGTCCGTCGCACCAGGGTGAAGGCCAGGAAGGCTCTCCCTCCTTCTTAGGCTTCCAAAGTACGAAATCCAGCGGATCTTCCTTCTGATCTTCTCCGCTTACCTTAAGCTCTCTTTCACCGGTTCTTAAGTCATCAAGATTCTTGTGTGAAAGCTTTCCGTACTCATCAAATGATCTTGTTCTGAAATAAACGGTACCGTCGGCTGCCACATATGCATGGCCTTTTTCGATGAGTTCGGAAATCATATCGATCATTCCGTCAATCTCTTTGGTAGCCTGAGGATGAACATCTGCGGGCCTTACATTAAGTGCGGCCATATCCTTTTTGCACTCTTCTATAAAGCGAACGGAGATTTCCTCGGAGGATACTCCTTCTTCATTTGCCTTCTTGATGATCTTGTCGTCGACATCGGTAAAATTGGATACGAACCTGACCTTATATCCCCTGTATTCCATATACCTTCTGAAGGTATCAAATACGATCATGGGACGTGCATTTCCTATATGAATGTAGTTGTATACGGTAGGTCCGCACACATACATGGAGACCTTTCCGGGTTCAATGGGTACAAATTCTTCTTTCTTTCTTGTAAGTGTATTAAAAATCTTCATGATATCCCTTTCTCATGTGAATATGATCACTCCGAAGGAAGCGACGGACCCGCTCCCATGTTCACTGTTTCCGCACAGAGGCCGGACATCGTGAACATCCTCCGCAGGATGTAAAGTTCATATCACTCTGATCATATACGCTGTTGATTAGTGCAACCGCCTGTGCGGATATCCCTTCGCGCGCACCGGTAAATCCGAGTCCTTCCTCGGTTGTTGCCTTTACATTCACGCGGCCAATATCCATGCCAAGCGCATTTGCGATATTTTTTCTCATATCATCTATATGAGGTCTCATCTTCGGAGCCTGGGCAATGATCGTCGAATCAATGTTTTCGATAACATATCCTTCGGAAGCAAGTCTTTTTCCGACTTCTGCAAGCAGCTTTATTGAATCTGCACCTTCATATTCCGGATCGTTATCCGGGAAAAGAAGACCGATGTCACCCATAGCTGCCGCTCCAAGGAGCGCATCCATCACTGCGTGGGTCAGAACATCCGCATCCGAATGTCCCAGCAGACCCTTTTCATATGGTATATTGACACCGCCTATTATCATCGGACGTCCGTCACATATTTTGTGTACATCGTAGCCAGTACCGATTCTCATATCTTCTCCCGGTTGATCAGCAGTTAAAGTCCGGTCCGAAAAATTCCGGATCAGAACAGTTCGTCAGTAATATACTTGAACACTCCCGTTGCCTTTTCCTTCCACACATCAACGATATGTTCCGCTATCTCTTCAGTAGGAACGGAAAGCGTCATATCAAGGGTCGTAACATCACGGTCCTTGATTATAAGTCTGGTCTCAAACTCACCTGTAGCGCTGTTGTGAACATAATCACCCTTTACGGCAAGCTCATTTCTGAGTTCGAATGCCTTGTCCGCAAAATAATTCTCAATATCATTTTTAATGAAATCCGGAAGTCTTGAGCCGAAGTACTTGATGGTATCCCTGCCCTCAGTGGTGATGGAAAGTTCCGTAGCGTTATGCGAATGCGGTGCCTGCGAGATCAGACCGTTGTCTATAAGCTCTCCCTGCGCCTGGGTTAAAAGAATAAAATCCGCATAATCCTTACCCAGCACAAAATCACTTATCTGTGAAGCAGTCATCAGGAAATCGACCCTTGCAAGCATATACAGGATTATCAGTTTTACCTGTGTGAGCTTATCCGAATCCATTATTTCACAAGCCTCTTGACTGCATCGGCAACCATATCCCTTACGCCTGGATCGAATGCTTCAGGCATGATGTATTCTTCGCAAAGCTTGTCTGCGGGAACAGCGGCAGCAATTGCCTCTGCAGCAGCAAGCTTCATCTCCTCGGTGATCTGGGGAGCTCTTGCTTCAAGCGCACCGCGGAAGATTCCGGGGAATGCTACAACATTGTTGATCTGATTGGGGAAATCGCTTCTTCCCGTTCCGACGATCCTTGCGCCTGCTGCCTTAGCCTTGTCAGGCATGATCTCGGGAGTGGGGTTAGCCATTGCAAAGATGATGGGATCCGGATTCATGGTCTTTATCATCTCCTGAGTAAGAACACCGGGTGCGGATACACCTACAAAGATGTCGGTTCCGACTAAAGCATCCGCAAGCTTTCCGGATCTGTTTTCGGGATTTGTGATCTTAAGCATTTCCTTTTTGGTAGAGTTAAGATCGGTCCTGTCTGCAGATACGATTCCCTTTGAATCACAAAGAGTAACGCTTCCGAAGCCATACTTAAGAAGGAGCTTACTGATAGCCACGCCTGCTGCACCTGCACCGTTTACGACGATCTTGCAATCCTCTTTCTTTTTGCCTGTAACCTTCATGGAATTGATCGATGCTGCAAGAACGACTATAGCGGTTCCGTGCTGGTCATCGTGGAATACAGGGATATTAAGCTCTGCCTTAAGTCTTTCCTCTATCTCAAAGCATCTGGGCGCGGATATATCCTCAAGATTGATTCCGCCAAAACCTGGAGCCATCCACTTTACAGCCTTGATGATCTCCTCGGTATCCTGTGTGTCAAGACAGATGGGAACAGCATTTACTCCGCCGAATTCCTTGAAAAGAACAGCCTTTCCTTCCATAACGGGCATTGCTGCTTCGGGGCCGATATTGCCGAGTCCGAGAACTGCCGATCCGTCGGATACGACAGCGATGGTATTAGCCTTCCATGTATATTTATATACGAGTTCCTTGTCATCTGCTATCTTTCTGCAGGGCTCGGCAACTCCGGGAGTATAGGCAATCGCCAGTGCCTCCCTTGAATCAACCTTGGCCTTTGCTTCGGTTGAAAGCTTTCCGTTCCATTCCTCATGTGCCTTAAGCGCTTCTTCATTTACACCCATTTCAGTTCTCCTTACCTTTTATCTTTTTAAAATGCTCTTTTATCTTATTTTCATACCCCTGCCCGTCCGGTCTGAAGAATTCTCTTCCGTCCAGCTCATAGGGGAGATACTGCTGCTTAACATAGTGATTCGGAAAATCATGTGCATACTGATATCCGATCCCGTGCCCGAGCTTTGCTGCGCCCTTATAATGTGCATCCTGAAGGTGGGGCGGTATGGGAAGGCTCCCGCTTGTCCGTACTTCCTCGAGTGCATCATCAACTGCGCATATGGCAGAATTGGATTTGGGAGCTGTTGCAACATATATTGCCGCTTCGGAAAGGATTATCCTCGCTTCAGGCATTCCTACCTTTATGACCGCTTCAAAGGCGGCATTTGCAACCACCAGTGCATTTGGATCTGCCATGCCCACATCCTCGGCGGCGCATATCACGATCCTTCTTGCAATGAAGCTGACCTCTTCACCGGCATCCAGCATTCTCGCCAGATAATAAACCGCAGCATCCGGATCGGAACCTCTCATGCTCTTTATAAAGGCAGAGATCGTATCATAATGATTATCTCCGGTCTTGTCATATCTGACAGCCTTACGCTGTATGCACTCCTGTGCTTCTTCGAGCCTTATATGTATGCCGGGCTTTGACGGATCTGCAGGTCCCGTAACTTTTTTGCGGTCCGGAGCTTTCCTATCATCTTTACCGGTTTTGCCGCCTGACAGCACTTCGTAGGCTTCCGGGTCCGGATCTGTCGTAAGGATTGCCAGCTCAAGTGCATTAAGCGCATGTCTTGCATCACCGCCCGATACATCGGCTATAAACCTTACGGCAT
>CAMNAQ010000024.1 GCA_946531495.1 uncultured Lachnospiraceae bacterium
CGCCTGCAACAACTACATCAGCATCTCCTGCCATGATCATCTGTGCAGCCTGGTTGACACAGTTAAGTCCGGATCCGCATACAACGTTCATTGTTACAGCGGGAACCTCAATGGGAAGTCCTGCCTTGATGGATGCCTGGCGGGCAACGTTCTGTCCGAGACCTGCCTGAATTACGCATCCCATATATACCTGATCAACATCGGAGGGTTTGATCCCTGCGCGGTTTACAGCCTCCTTGATAACGATTGCTCCAAGATCTGCAGCGGGTGTAGTTGAAAGTGATCCACCCATAGTTCCGATTGCGGTACGACATGCACCAGCGATTACAACCTTCTTAGCCATTTTTTTACCTCCGAAATTGAAATGAATCTGAGATTGTTATTTTTTTGTCAGACCATTTCAGATTGTAACATATGGGAAGGTTAAATACAATGAACGCCAAAAGAAAATTTTTGGACTTTTGTATGATGCTGTAAATCCAAATACAATATGTAGATATGTATGCGGATACATGAAAAAAAGACTCCCGTGAGTCATCTTCACGGGAGCCATTTTTCAATTCATATCCTCATTCATGAATGCTGTTGCCGGGCACTCACCATTAACCGGTGGATCATACCTCAGGCTCTATGAGTCCGTAGGTATCTCCCTTACGCTTATACACAACATTGACCTGGTCAGTCTCCGCGTTAATAAAAACAAAGAAATTGTGACCGAGAAGATCCATCTGCATGCAGGCATCTTCGGGATACATGGGCTTGATCTCGAACTTCTTGCTTCTTACGATCTTGATGCCCTCATCTTCGACCTCTTCGGAGGGAGCATAATCCGAAAGATCTCCCGCAGCCTGATGTCTGTCTATTATCTTATTACGGTATTTCTTAAGCTGTCTTTCAATGATCTCTTCAACAAGATCAATGGAAACATACATATCCGAGCTTGACTGCTCGGAACGGATAATCGTTCCCTTGACCGGGATGGTGACCTCCACCTTCTGCTCCTCCCTGACAACGGAAAGAGTTACGTGAGCAGTAGTATCTTCATCAAAATACTTGGACAATTTTCCGATCTTGTCCTCAACCGAAGCCTTAAGTCCGGGAGTTACATCAATATTCTTACCGATGACGACAAATTTCATATTACATCCCTCACCTTCTTCAGCACCCTGGCGCGTCCCGCTTGCCGGAACCCCAAAGCACCGTTTATTTCGCTGTCACACAGGCCACACGCTTTTGATTAACCGGCCCGATATATTCTGCGATGAGATAATACTACCATAACGGAAAACGTTTTTCAATCCGAACTTGCACAAAATGGTGCGCGACCTTCAGGCCGGTTCTAAAAGCTTCCGTTTCTTTTACGTCTTACTCGAGATAGCCTGCAAATATGGCTCTCAGCCCCTTTTCAAAAGCCTCATATCCGTCCGGAAAGGAGCCCTCGCCCTCTGCCCATAAAATATTGCCTTCAGCATCCTCGGCTTCGAAGGAAAAGCCCGTATCCGACTTTCCATCCATCTCATCAAATCCGTCCCAATCGGCAATCCCGCATTCCTCGGCAAGTTTCATGACAATATCCCACTCTTCGACAGAGATGCCGACCTCAACGATCGGATCACCCATTGCATCATACCAGACCATCTCGGGGCCGTCCTCTCCAAGGTTGACAAAGACCGAGTAGATATCCTCTTCTTTTGAACCCATGTTTTCAAATCTGATAGATAAAAATCTGTCTGCCATAAAAACCTCCACATTGCCACTTTTTTTGTTTCTCATTTCGGACGAAACCGTGCTGATACGGATCAGAATTCTGACATCTTACAGAAAATATTATATCTGTTCTGAAAAAGCCCGCAACAGCAAATGAATATGTTAAATAATTAACTCTTTATTATTATGGATTTTGATAAATAATTGTGTGATAATGAGTTACACGCTTTTGAAAACTCGAAAAGGAGATTTCTATGAACAATTTAAAAAATCTTGATATGAGATGGAAATTATTCCTTCTTACAATCCCCCTTGCTGTTGCTGTTATTGTATCGGTGCTGATCGCAGGATATAAGATCAATACGACGGAAAACGAAATAACCGAGGTGTATTACGATACACTCTATACGGTAAACAGTAATCTCGTTAATGCGGACAGAGACTTTTACCAGGCAACCTCCGCTGCAGCAAAGTATCATGAATTCAGCGACGGATTCATCTTCCTGCCTCAGGAGATTGTTGACGGCGCTTTAGATGATTTCAAAGAGAACAAGCAGCAGGTGACCGACAAGGTAACAGCTGCGGTAAATGTTGCCAGAGAAAACGAAGAACTCTACACAGGAGTTAAGGCAGAAGACGGAAGCACCTTCAAGCAGGCCGCTGACGGATTTTATAAGGCGTTTGAAGAGTGGGAAGGTTCTTATAATCTCGAAACCGGAAGCGGATCATGGGAAGACTTCATGAATTCGTTCGAGCCTGCAAGAGAATATCTCAACACAATGCAGGAGATTACGGAAAGCTGGGCAGAGCAGGAGCACGACACTCTTCTCGCCAAGAACCGTAACACCATAATCGCATATGCGGTTATCTACATAATCGTCATCTTCGCTCTTCTTGTTTTCGTAACAATCGTACTCAGGCAGATAACCACAAGCATTCGTCAGGTTACAGATTCCCTCGATGCACTTGCGGACGGCGATCTTAAGCACGAGTTCCCCGCTGAGAGCGCATTCGGAAGAGATGAGCTCGGCAGGATTCATATGTCGGCGAAGAAACTTTCAGACAAGCTTTCCGATATCATAGGAAGCACCAAGCAGATGTCAGATGAGCTTACAGAAGCAGGCAGAAGCCTTTCAGAGAATTCAGATCAGGCTTCACAGGCTTCATCACAGGTATCCGAAGCTATCGGCGAGATCTCACAGGGTGCCGTAAGCCAGGCAGAAAGTGTAGAAGTTGCCGCACGTAACACATCCGACATCGGTGATGACATCGACAGGATCAATAATGTCATCTCCGCTCTTTCAGCTAGGACGGATGATATGAAGAATACCTGTAACGGAACCATGGCCACCATGGAAGAACTCCTTGCGCAGAATTCCGAAGTGGTTAAGTCCATGAAGGAGATCCACGCACAGATCTCCGCAACAAACGAAGCTGTAAAGAACATTGCAGAGGCTTCACAGATAATCACTGACATTTCCTCACAGACCAATCTCCTTTCACTCAATGCTTCTATCGAAGCTGCAAGAGCAGGTGAATCAGGAAGAGGATTTGCGGTTGTCGCTACAGAGATCGGTAATCTCGCTGACCAGTCAGGTAATGCGGCAGTCAAGATCTCCCAGATCGTTAAGAATCTTGTTGAAGAGTCCGCAAAGAGCGTTGCTACCATCGAAGAGATGAGCGTAGGATTTGAGAAGCAGAATTCACAGATCAACGCTACAGGCAATGAGATCAAGGCAATGAATGCTGAAGTCAGTGAGATCTCCCAGCAGACGGGTGAGATATCCTCTCAGGTTGCAAATCTCAACAGCGCCAAGGAATCTCTTGTCAATATCGTTTCGGATCTGTCTGCAGTATCCGAAGAAAATGCAGCTTCAACCGAAGAGACCAATGCAGCTATGGAAGAGCTCAATGCGACATTCAGTCTTATCAACGAATCCGCAGGACAGCTCCAGCAGCTTGCCGAGAACCTCAATCGGAACATTTCGTTCTTCAAGAATTGATCAGTTAATAAAAAGAGAAATCCCCCGATGGGGGATTTCTTTTTTTATACTTTTTTCGGTATTTACCAAAAAATTCGGCTTTCCCTGTTTCTCTTTCTGAGAAGCTTTAACTTTCGTCTGTCATCGGGCACAGGAGGTTCGGAGCTTTTTCTGAGTGTCACCATGAACTCATTGCCAAGGAAATTGATCCGATCCTCGATCTCCAGATCTATCAGTCCCATTACACGAAGCTCATACATAAGATACTCAAAAGACGATGTGGTAAAAACATAGTGATGAACATCCTTATATTCACCGTCTTTTAAGACACTGTTCATCCAGTCAAGAGCAACATCCTCCGAATGGATAAATTTGTATCTGTTTATATTACCGTCCATGAATCGGTTGGCGAAAGGGAACAGTCTCTTTTTCCACAATATCTTTCCCTTATAGCTCACAACCGATGCCATGTATTCCCCGACAATACCCGCGGAGTTCAGCGTGTCGGAATTATAATAATTGTTAAGCACCTCACCCAGACCCGTAACAACACGAAAATGATCGAAAGTATATCTTCTGTCGGGTACGACAAGTCTGAGGCGTCCGTTTTCCTTTAACAGTTCGGAACAGTCATTCAAAAAGCCTACAAGATTTGTGGTATGTTCCACCACATGTGATGCTATCACATAGTCATATACATTTTTTTTCTGTATGGATTCAACATAGCTTTTTCCATTCCACACATAATCGACGTATTCGATCGCATCAAGATCCACTCCGTCATTCTTGTAATGCTCCTTAAGCCCCTCCTGATCAAGTCTGTCGATGATCTCCACATTCCACCCTCTCTTTTTGGGAAAAAGCGGATTATGGGACGGGCCTACTTCAAGGATAAGATCGGATTTTGTTACCCCTCTTTGATAGATGGTCTTTCTGATCTTTTGCTTGCACAGATTCTTAAGTGTTCTCAGCGAATCATAGGTTTTTGTATCTTTGATGATGTTATTCATTATACGACTGCCTCCCCGGGCACGATTATACTATGCTTTGATCCGGCTGCAAATTTTTTCGCCGTTTTTCTCAATGATGATGTTAAAAAGCCATGAACCAGAGATGATAAGAGCCAAGACCACTATATATACAATAAAAACAGCAAAATTACGATTACCCGTCTTAAGTATAAGGGTATTGCTCAAAGGATAACCCACAAAATTAATCAAGATCGGATGAAGAAGGTAAATCCCCATGCAGCAGTGTCCCAGAAACAGACACACTTTAGATGACAGAAAAGATCCGTCTATGTGACGATGAAACAAAAATATCCCTCCCATAAGCAAAAACGCACCTGCCGCATGTATCATAACATAAGTTGATATCGCAGCAACCGGAATGACCAATCCGTAAACGCCTGCGGGAGCGGCATACGATGGATAGCCTCCGAAATACAGTCCAAGGATCATCAAAACTATCGACAACGTCACTTCAAAGCGTCTGCCGGCAGTTATGGAGAATTGCTTTTTGATTTCGCCCAGTCTGTCAAAGCAAACCATATCAGCCAGCACAACTCCAAATATCACCGCAGAAAAATTAACATTGACAGCCCTGCACGCCATCAGACAGAACATATAGACGACATACATAAAGCGGTTTTCTTTTTTTGAAGGAATGGAGAGCAAAACAGAAAAAAACACTCCGAACAACAGCTCCGGCAAAGTCCAGAGGGTTCCAAAAATCGTTATATCCTCAATGACAAACTGGATAAAAAAGACATGGAGAAGATAATCTCCAAGGCCGTAGACTATCCCGTCACCAAGATAGCTGTAGCCGACAGAGTCCATGATCCGGATGATCACATAGTAAAGCATACAAACCGATACCACAGGAATTGCAAGCCTTGGATACCTCTTTAGGATCATTGTGCCAGCCTTTTCACTCAATTCTTCTTTACGGCAGCGCATGATGCTGCATGCCGGCAAAAAAGAACTGATAAGGACGAAAAGATTAACACCAAAATTTCCGTTGATCACAAAGCCCAGAGGAGTGTTGCTCAGACAGGTATCAAACCCGTTTAAAAGAGTAGCTGCCTCCGGTCCGTAAAATGAAGAAGGAAAAAAAAGCAGAAAGAAATGGTGTGTAAAAACCCCCAGACAAGCCAAGCCTTTCAAGCCGTCTATCCACTTATATCTGAGTTTAGGCTGCTGTGCCATTCTTTGTTTAACCCTCTGCTGTATGCGATCAGTTTAAATGCTGCCGTTTGTTTCCGAATTCAGGAATAACATTACTTTGTCACTGTGTTACGGTTTCTTTATCAATCCATGTCATTGCATGAGCCTCATCGATATGCACCTCGTTTTCGAATACAGTCTCGGATTCATCAACGATCTTCGCTCCGAGCTCTTCAAGGGCCGCAACAAAGGCTTCTTCCTCGGCCTTGATAGCTGTATTGCTGCTCCATCCGCTGACAGAGATCTTAATGTACATTCCCATATTATCAACCACTGTCATATGAAGCTGTGACTCTGATGTAAGATGAGGTCTGTCCTCATACGCCATATCAGGATCAAGATAATATGAAGCCTCATCACACCATGATGAATCGAGTACAGCCGATCTGTAGACCGGATATGCCGCTGAATCGCTCATGATCATATCACAGTTAAGATAATGAGCACCGGCACCGCCCGATCCGCCAAATGTGACATATCCGTCATAATACATATCGAGGAATGATCTGTATCCGAAGGTATCACTGTATCTCATCTGAAGCTTTCCGTCAGAATAGGCGATGCATCCGATCCAGCTGTAAAAACTCGGATCATGATTTTCCATGTACAGCGCGAGGACATCCTCTCCTTCACTGCAGGAGTCCGGTGTAAAGATCGCATACTTTACATCATAGCTTCCCGGATTCTCACCCATTATGGCATCAACCAGTGAATCGTACGAATACGTTCCTGCTTCGGGACTGTGATAATCGTCGTCATTCCATATGACCTCTACATCCATCTCCCCTGCAAGAAACATATCATAGGCATCGGAACGGGGAATCGCTTCCTCTTCCGAATAGGATGTCTCAGGCTTGTCTGCCACAGGCTTCTCAGGCTTTTCATCCGGCTTTACAGCTTCTTCATCATCCTGTTCTTCTTTATCGTCGGAATCATCGTCTTCATCTTCTACATCATCTTCATCGTCTTCATCTTCCTCGCTCTCATTTGAGACATTCTGAGATGAATCTGTCTGTCCGCAACCGGCAAATACTGAAGCCGACATAATCATACAAAGTAAGTACATTACTATCTTTTTTTTCACAACATTCCTCCTGACAATATCGTTTCATGGTATTATCCATTGATCATCCGTATATAAATGTCCGGCTGCAATAATTCACAGCCGGACGTATTATATCATATTTCTGAGTATTATTCAGCAGAAGAAACCGGCTCCTGCCTTTCACGCTCTCATAAGCATAGCAATAATATTGCTTACAATATCGGCATCAAGAGCTTTATCTCCGGAAGTAAGTGAATATGCATATTCACTGTCATTCCATATCGCACAACTGACATGCGCATCATCCTCGCCCTTAAGCATTCCCGAATACTGCTCACCGTCAAATGCGGTCGCTACAGGATATGAATTATAATCACCGCTGATATCGTCGCCATAACCCTTGCGAATCCTGAATGCTTCATCACCCGATGAATAAAAGATCACCTGGATCATGGAGCCGTCTATGGCGTTTATATATGTCTCATACTCGCTCATAAGTTCTTCGGGAATATCAAATTCAAATCCGGCAACAGCTGCAGCCTCATCCAGATCCTTGCATTCGATAAAGGGATTGGCCATTGAAACAGAAGGCGTATCACTCGACGCTTCCGCTTCCTGATTTACTCCAAGAGACGTAGCATCACTGTCCATGGCATACGAATAATCCATGCCTGCATTCGGCTCGGAAGGCGCCACAGCTTCGCCTGCTGCATTATCAAATTGAAAAATATCCTCAATATCTATTCTGTCTGCCTCTTCATATGATTCTGCCACATCCGCATGGCTGTTTGAGGAACTGCCCGAAGTCGGAGCTGTCGCAGACTCGCCAAATCTTCCCGTCAGGACAAAGCTCCTGATACATACTATGGCTATCAAAAGACCGGCGGCAGCGGGAATATAATACATCATATATTTCACCGCAGGCTTACGCTTTTTTTTCAGAGATATGCCTTTTGCATCTTCATCAAGCACCTCGGTGACGAACCTGTCATCTATGTCACCTATTGCCCTGAACAGGCTGTTTTTATCCGTTTTCATATCGTAACACCTTCTTCCTCAAGGCATGCCTTAAGTCTTTCCCTGGTCCTTGCGAGGGTCATCTTGACTTTGCTCTCACCGATCCCATAGGTCTCCGCAATTTCCCTGATCTCACTTCCGAAAAAATATCTTCTCACAAAGATCTTGCGTGCTTCGGGTTTTTCCTTTTCAAGAAACGAATTAAGGATCTCCCTGAGCTCCATGCCTTCACCGGGAACAGGTATCCTGCTGTCCGAAATGCATTCTTCAAGCTCATCAAGCAAAACCGGAATCTCGCCTGCCCCTCTTTTGGCGGCATTCATACTGTCGAGTTTGTCAAGCGAAGTATTTCTCACTATCTTGGTCAGGAACGCGGATAATACGCCCGGTCTCGTAGGCGGTATGGAATTCCACGTCTTCATATACGTGTCGCTTACCGCTTCCTCTGCATCTTCCAGATTTCTGAGTATGCGAAGAGAAACGGAAGTGAGCATTCTTCCATACTTATTTCCGGTCTCAGTTATCGCACTTTCAGATCTTGCAAAATACAGATCGATGATCGCAGAATCTTCCACGTTCGATCCCTCCTTCACCTATATAGACGGATAAAAAACAGTCAGGTCACAAAAACATCATTTTACGTATTCAGCTGTCATCGCATCGACAAGATCCCGATGAACAACATTTCCCGTTGCCCTGTCAATAAATCCGAAGGACTCGGCAAGCACCCCGCCTGAGGTATTGACCACGTTATTGTCCCAGGCGATTATCGGGATCGTATAAAGAGCCGCACACTCTCCCATGAATTCATAATATGCAAGTCTGTCCTGAGGATTGCTCTTATCTATACAGCCGTATTCTCCGATGATCACAGGTATTCCGTTTGCGACATATCTGTCATAAAGAGATGAAAATACCTGCTTGTTCTCTCTCTTTTCAACTTCTCCGAATGTGGAGGTGCCGGAAACATCTCCCGCAAATTCATAAGGTCTGTAGGAGTGAACACTGACTATTATCTTATTTTCGGCAGTGTCATACGGAAGGCTGAAATTCTCGGAAGTAGTGGAACTGGGGATATGGCAGTAGCCGCATACCATAAGATATCTGTCGGCATTATTTCCGCCTGTATCTCTTACGGTATCAACGAAGCGCTGGTTTGCTCTCATAAGGGCATCATATGAATCGAGAACTGCGTCGTTTTCGGATGAGAACCACCACTCATTATTTGTGTCCTTCAGTCTGGGCTCATTGATACATTCAAATATGAGCCTGTCACCCCTGTCCCGGAAATTGATCGCAAGCTGTCTCCAGATGGTCTCGGTATATTTCAGAGTATTGTCAAGATGCGCAGAATCGGGATAGAAGAAGTCCTTATCAACGTCATGATGCATGTTAACGATGACGTACATATCCTTGCTGAGTGCATAATCCACAACCTCTGTAACTCTGGCAAGCCATTCTTCACTGATATTATAATTCGAGTCCACATGATCATGCCATGAAACAGGGACTCTCAGAAGGTTATATCCTTCATTGCAGAGCGAATCGATGTATTCGGTGGTTGTCTTTGCACCACACCATGCAGATTCATATTCCATCTCATCGGTAAGCCAGTTGCAATTGTTCGCATCAAAAGCATTTCCGAGATTCATACCGCCGCGCATTCCGCGGATATATTCAAAAGCCTCATTATCGGGAATGGGCTTTACGGTATATCCGTTAAGTGTGGTGGTACCGCAGTCGGTTATAA
This sequence comes from uncultured Lachnospiraceae bacterium, assembly GCA_946531495.1. Taxonomy (GTDB): domain Bacteria; phylum Bacillota; class Clostridia; order Lachnospirales; family Lachnospiraceae; genus AC2028. The sequence goes on from CAMNAQ010000024.1 coordinate 9,727, forward strand.
ATTCAAATTCAGCAGGGTCATTGGGCTCCGGCAGAGGCTCTGCGACCGGCTCCTGAGTAGAAGGCTCCGTCACTTCACTCTCATTACCGGCATCAGGTACTTCAGAGTTATTCTCTTCAGTCTGAACATCCGTTGTCTGCTCAGAGCTTTCCTGCGCTTCGGGCGGAAGCTCCGGGGATGCGGGAGATACACCGCAACCGCTGATGGTGAGCACAAGCACCATGGCCATGGCAAGTTTTTTTAATCTCATAAATCACCTCTCTGACAGTCTTTTTATTCTTTCAGAAAACTACGCATTCCAAAAGAGTTTTCGAACTTTACTAATTTTATCACCAACAAGCCGGTGAGTCTTTGTTTTAAGGGAATATTAATATTTCACGTGCCGGGCAGGAGCACGTAAAAGTCTGACAATTTACCGCCAAACCCTCAATTGACTAAAACAAAAAAATGTAATCTGACTATTAAAAATACAAGTAAAAATTGCATATTCTGCATTATTTACCAAAACATATATTCGTGGTTTCCATAAAAAACAAGGGTAAATAATGTTATTTTTTTGTGGATAATGTGTCTAACTCCGTGTATAACACCTTTTTACGGCGTTTTTTCCCGTTTTTTGGTGGAAAACTATTCTATGAAAATCATAATGTGAACACTTGTAATAATCGGATATTGGTATTTTTATACAAAAAAGGTATTATCCGGTCTTAAGTAGACATAAAAAGATGGCAGAAAACTGTTCGGAAGCACATCATTTCTTCAGTCATGAAGAGCCCGAAAACACAGGCAACTACTGACAGAAACGTCATTTTGCCATGAAGCTTTCCGCACTTTCAAGACTGTCATACCCGTACAGCTTTGCTGTGTTGCATATGGTCTCGTAGGCCAGGTTCCTGCCCTCTGCAGACAGCCCGACTATAAATCTCGCATAGAGCTCAAGCATCTTATCCGAATAGGTGGAGATCTCGCCTCTCAGATATGTCTCATAGGAGGTATCATAGGGCATATCCTCATAGGCATGGATCCTTCTTGCCCTTGCTCCCATTGCGGGGTATTTTTCGGCCACTTCCTCCATCCACTGTACCTGAATCCGGGCAATCTGATCGATTATAGCTTTCTTTTCCTCGGAAAGAGGAGGAAAATTGGCACTGATCTCCGAATACCTTTCAGGAGCAGTGGATTCCATCATACGACCGTATTTTTCGGTTATAAGATTATGACCAAGCTTCATTTCTCTTTCAAAATCATACAGATACTGGAGCAGCATGGTTTTGTTCCAGGTCAGATACTGGCTCCTGCGCATGATATTAAAGGTAGGCCAGTCATCCTGGCAGGAAGCCCTTCCGCCTTCATTTGAAACCTTATCAAAGGCCTCAAATTCATCCCTTGCTATCCTCATTGCAAGATCATCTATGGATTCCGCAGACCATAGGGATTTCTCCAAAAGCTCCTCCGTCTGATGATCAAGATAAGGATCTATGTCACTGATGTAATCCTTCCTGTACATCTCCATGGCAAGATAAGCTCCCACCTCCTCGGAGGCAGAAAGATCCTTACTCATCTTCACAAGAAGATCGTCAAATTCCCTGCCGCCTTCAAGGGACAATAGTTCCCGTCTGAGCCATTTATCATGGGGACAGAATTTACCCGCAAGAAGGAGCTTAAGCTTCATGGCTTCACGAATCGCATCATATGTAAACATGCCGGAGGTGATATCATCACCGCGCTGTTTTACCCTTTGTGCATTATACTGGCCTTCTCTTGAAAATCTTGCGCATCCTTCCGCAAGGTTCAAAAAGAGGATATTTTCCGGATAGCCCTTTGAAAGCTTGTTCCTAAAGTCTGTAACTATACCTTCATCATCCCTCCAGATCTCGCCGTTTACGGCAGCTGCCAGCTGGTATGATTCCGTATTTCTCCAGTCGATATTCTCATATTCAGAAGCCCCGGTAAGCCTTTCAAAAAACGATGATATGACCTGAACGCCTCTTCTGCTCTTTCCCCTTACATAGGGTGCTCTTTTGATCCCGTCCATTTCTTCCGGAAGCTCTTCATACGCCTTTCGAAGAGCATCCCCTATCTCTTTATCAGTCTCATCACTTATGAATAGACATACGGACGGGCCCCAGTCATGATCCCTTGATATCTCGTCATCATACCCGAATGCATCCGATCCCTCTCCGGCAAGACCTGCGGCGATCCTGGAAGCATATTCCGGAAATTTTTCATCTATCATTGGCTTTACAAAACGCTCATAATATCTTCTGCAGATATCAATTCCCTTCTCAAAATGCGAAGGGGCAGTGTTTGTTGCAGGCTCCTTTTCAGCCCTCATGGCATTCAGGCATGCATTGTAATTATCAAGGAGCCTTTCGTAATACCCGTTTTTGCCAAGAACGCTTTCCATGATTTCGCATCCCTGCTTAAAGCATGAAGCTGCAGCTTCAAATTTTCCGTTCATGAAATAATAGCTTCCCATGGCGGAAAAAGCCGCGCACAGATGCTGATCCCTTACACCGAGGCTTTCAAATATGGATATGGAGCTTTCCGCAGCCTTAAGTGCTTCCTCGTATTCTCCGGTCCTTATCATCGTCGCGGCAATATTGGCGTAAGAAACCGCTTCCTCATATTCTTTTCCGTTTCTGCGGTCAATTTCAAGAGCCTTCAAAAGAAGGGCCTTTGCCTTGGAAAACTCACCCTCCTCCTGACAAAGAAGCGCTTCGTTGTTATAAAGGCTGGCATAGAGCATGTCATAAGCATCCAGGGTCACGGCATAGATCTGCTCAACCTTATGATACAGGCTGCGTGCCTCGGAAAGCCTTCCCGCAGCCCTGTACATTGATGCGACATTTAACAGAGTAGTGGCATATGGAATGGAGGCTTCCGGGAAAACATTTCCTGCGATCATGAGTGCTCTGTCCGAAATCTCAAATGCCTTCTCCCACTCCCCGGTTTCCCTGTAATGCCCTATCAGCTCATTAAGTATCTGCAGAAGAAGATAATCATCACCTTCCTCCGCTGCAGCGCCGGCTGTGGAGATAAGGACCTCCTCTGCCTTTTGGGCATCGCCCTGTGCATAAAGTCTGTCTATAAGTTCACGGATCTCATCTATTCCCATAACAATCCTCTTTGCAGGTATAGGTTAATGTGTAAAAAAGGCCACGCCCGTAACAGGCGCGGCCCGGTCATCAGATATTATTTTTTTGCGGACGCGCTGCCGTAAAACAGATCTCTGAACCAGCTCAGAGCCGAAGTGTAGGAGGCGTATATCACGGAATCCTCACCGCTTATCAGTATAAGCTGTCTGGATACTTCCGACCAGTTCGCGCTCTCATATGCATTTATAAACTCGAGAACAGGGGCATACTTGCCCGTTCCGTCTAAAAGCGCTCCGGCAATATCCTTGGAAACCCTGACCATTTCCAGTGCTTCCTTCATGGGCTTATCAAGCATCGCATCTATTACCGAGAAAAGTCCCATAAGGAAAAGCTCTGAAGAATTGTCCGCCAGTCCGAAAACAGGTGCAAGGAGCTCCGCAAACCTTGCCCTGATAAGAGATACTCTCGTGATCTCACCGGGCTTATCGGAACACAATTCCTTGGTAACCGCGGTATTGATCCAGCGCTTAAGCTCTCTTTGTCCCAGCATGGCTGCAGCATGACCGACCGTGGAGATTCCGGAGTTTACGGTCATTCTGTTTACCATTGCAAGAAGGGATATGACCAGTGCGGTATCATGCTCGATCACACCCGCTGCCTTGTCCAGATCAAAATCGGGATCGTTGACTATGTTGAGAAGCTCAACATATGTAGCCTTCATCGGGCTCACATCCTTGCTGGAATTAACAACAGGAAGCTTGAAGAATTTTCCCTCGTAAAGGTCATATCCTCCGCCGCCCGTCAGCATATCATAATCTTCCTGGGTATTTACATTGACCGCTACAAGCGAAACATTCGGATAAACCTTCTGGAAATATATCTTTGCCTTGGAAATATCTATCTTCTTGTGATCAAGGAGAACAAAATCCACAAGGCTCAAAATGCTCTTATATTCTTCAAACTGTTTGACCGCAAGCTTCCTGATGGCGAGCTTATAGCCCGAAGCCTTTAAAGCCTTCAGTCTGTCAACGTACATATCGGTGGGGATCACATTATAGTCGAAAAGAAGAACAAGCTTATCCCTGGCACCTGTAAACTGCTCATCGATATCGGAAAAGATCGAAACGGAATTAACCTCAACAAATACGGTCTTACCGTCTGTAAGAGTCTCAACGCCCATGCTCTCTACAATATCGAGACCAAGGATCGAGCCCGCACCGTCAAGCCATCCTGTTCCGAAAATGGACGGATTGGTATAAGAATTATATTTCTGCGCAAATATTGAATACGCTTTGACCTGTGTCTTTGAATCAAATAGAGGTATAAGAGTTCCAAACATAATCCGACTCCTTTATGAATACTTTTTCCTGCCGGAGACACGCGGCAAACACATTGCCTTCAGAACTGCATATCTACCTTGAATTTTACAACAAATCACGGGAAAGCACAATGATATGACAAGGCTTAAGTCCATCCTCCGTCAAGGGTGATGACCTGACCTGTCATGTACAGAGGCGCTTTAAGAAGAAGAGAAACCAGCCCCGCAACCTCCTCTGGACTGCCAATGCGATCTGCGGGGATCTCCTTTTTCAGATTCTCCATATCCTCATCCGAAAAAGCAGAATTCATATCCGTATCAATAACACCGCATGCTATGGCATTTACGGCTATGGAGCTTGGTGCAAGCTCCTTGGAAAGAGCTTTTGTAAAAGCATTCAGACCGCCCTTCGATGCAGAATATGCGGTCTCGAGCGATGCACCCACATTTCCCCAGACGGAGGATATATTGAGTATCCTGCCGGAATGCTTTTTAAGCATAAGAGGTATCGCACTCCTGCATGTATAGAATGCGGAGGACAGATTGGTACCTATAACATCATCCCACTCGCTGTCTGTCATATCCTGGAGCAGTCCGATATAGGAAATCCCCGCATTATTGATGAGTACGTCAAGATCAGTGATGCCCTCAAAAAGCTCCCTCACATCCGAAGGAGAGGACATATCCACCCTTTCGGTACATACACTTATTCCGTATTTTTCCTCAAGGGATGCACCGTATTTTTCAAGCTCGCCTATGGAATTTTTACAGGTAAGGATCAGGTCATAGCCGTCTGAAGCAAGCGCCCCGGCTATGGCCTTTCCTATACCTCTTGAAGCACCTGTTATCAGAGCATTCGGTTTTTCGGAATCAACATAAAACTTCTGTGTCATTTTACTCCTCCTTCTTCCGGTTACTCCGATTTAAAGATCACATTTGATCTGCCATTGCTCTTACACGTGCAAGTCCCTTCTTCACAGGAGGAAGGAGGATCACTATAACGGTAATGACAGCTTCGGGAACCAGATATGCATAATTATATGCTATGGGATAGATCGCTGCCAGCGACTTCGGAAAGCTCTCAGGCATATAATCCATCCAGTAGAGATATCCGCCGATGGTATGGAATACACCCCTGCAGAAAACCGCAACAAGATATCCGATCAGAAGACCGTTCTTTTTTCCCTTGAAAAATCCGCTGACGCCGAGTGCGGTGAATGCCAGAAAATAGTCGCAGCAGACCTGAAAAGGGGAAAGCATATAGGTGCCACCGCTTTGTATGAACTGAAGGATACTGAAAACAAATGCTGCAGAAAACCCGACGCCGGGTCCGAAAAGATAACCTACAAATGCCACAAAGAACATTGAAAGAAGGCTTACGGAGCCGCCCCAGGGCATTTCATAGATCTTGATAAAAGAAAGAACATACGCAAGCGCAATGGATGCGCCTGCAAAAGTAACTGTTGTGACAGGAAGCTTTTTACCGGGCTCCTGAGCCTTTTCTGCCGCCTTCCTGCCGCGGAGAACATCTATGAATATCATCACCAGTATGGCAATGACCACGAGGGCTCCATAGCCGTTCTCATTCAACGCAAAATAACCATCTTCAGAATTCCAAAACATGTCATCCTCCTTACGCCGGTATTATCCGGATCAAGTATCGAAACCGCTCTTTTGGGTAAGCGGTTTACGCGGGTTCCGGCTTTGCCGGTCTCAGCCTTTTCAGCACCCCATTATTAAGTTGCATCGGACCTTTGAAGGTATTATCAAAAATCCGACTTTTCCATATTATCACTATTTCAAAAAAATGGAATAAGGAATTTTATTCAAGCAGTCCTGCAGCTTCCTTTTCGGCCTCTTCCAGCATCTTAAGAAGATCCGAGTGGTATTCGAGCACAAGCTCCCTGTCGCCTGCTCTTGCAGCCTTCTCGGCTTTTTCTGCAAGGTCTCCGACCGTCATCGCTCCCACATTTCTGGAATTGGATTTGACCGCATGAACGCGCAGGACATAATCGGACATCCTGTCTTCCGCAAGTGCGTTTGAGAGAACTTCCCTGCTCTCCGCAGCAAGCTCTATATACATTTCCAGGATATCCCGGTAGATATCCTCATCATCTCCGCAATACATTATTCCGGTTTCAACATCTATAAGCGCCATAATTCCTCCATTCACTCTCCTGACGTTTTTAATATTGTGATCTCTTCGTCCGAAAGCTTTCTGTATTTACCGTTTGCAAGCTCCGGATCCAGTAAAAGACCACCCATCCGGAGTCTTTTCAGGTAGGTTACTTTGTTATCCACGGCCTCAAGCATGCGCTTTATCTGATGGAATCTTCCCTCGGTTATTATGAGATGAAGACCGTCGCTTTGCATGAACGCCCTTGCGGGAAGGGTAAGCTTATCATCTCCTATATCTACGCCCTCCTCAAGCCTCTTCATATCCTCATCCGAAACGGGCTTTTCTGTACGTACGAGATATTCCTTCTCAACATGCCTTGACGGAGAAATCAGCCTATGGAGAAGTTCTCCGTCATCGGTGATGATAAGGAGTCCCTCTGTGTCTTTGTCAAGGCGTCCGACGGGTGAAAGGTTTTTAACGTTTTCGGCTGCAAGAAGCTCCACTACAGTCACCGAAGCGCCCTCTCTTACAGAGGATACGGTTCCGGCGGGCTTATTGAGCATATAATAGTGGAACCGTTCATATTCGATGACCGATCCGTCCACCGCAACAAGGTCCTTTTCAGGATCGATATGCATTCCCGGATCCTTAGCCTGCGTGCCGTTTACCGTGATGCGTCCGGCCTTTATTATCCCCTTTAACTCCTTACGCGAACCTATGGAATTGTCAGCAAGAAATTTATCTATCCTCACCAGATCACCAGTCGGAATCCCAGCTTGAGCTGCCCGAATCCCAGGAATCGTAGGAATCCCATGAGCTGTCTGAATCCCAATCATAGTCATAGTCGTAATCGTAGCTGCTCGACGATGAAGAGCTGCTTCCGTAATCGTACCAGGAAGAATCCTCGAAATCCATTCCGCTGTGATCATAGACACGATAATCCGATGCGGTGTCATCATAGATCACATCATCCAGGAAATCACTGTCGTACAGGTAATCCCAGTCGTCGCTTTCATCATCATAGGAATACCATGATCCGCTCTGATAATAATAATCATTGCCACCGTATCTGTAATATCCTCTAGAAGGAGAATTATCCAGTGCGGCAAACACGAACGCTATCAGCGTGACAATGATAGTAATCCCGAACTTCGAAAGGAAAAAGAACGCAAGAACGGATAATATCGTTGATCTGGAATGACCGGATTTCCTCTGCGAAGGCTGCGAAACCCTTGCCGCAGCCGAGCGGCTCTTCTGATCTGCAATCTCGGCTTTGAGTTTTTGATAGATCTCATTTACGGCGTACTCTTCATCAACGCCTTTGTATCTGATCGCTCTCTGCCCGTCCGACTTGTTTTTATACACAACAAAATCGCCGTCCGAAGCTTTGTAGATTCCGAAGGCTTTAGGCTCCCTGTAATCTTTTCCGATAAAAAACCTGGTGACTTCTTCGGGAGGAAGATTATGTGCCTTATACCATTCCTGAAGCTCTTCAATGGTCTTGGGCTGTCCGGAAGCGGTACGGTTTTCTGTAGGCATGGAGGCGCCGCAATTGGGACAATATCTCTGTCCCTCATCTATCAGCTGGTCGCAGTAATTACATTTTACCTTCATTGCCATCCTCCTTTCCCGCAGCCTTCATGCGGCTTGAAAGCAAGGATGTCACATCGATTTCAAACGGATCCTCGGCATCCGTATCAGCCCAGGTCCATTCAATCTCGGATTCGTTCTTTTTCATCCCGATCAGACAGAAAAACGAAAATGCGATGAGCAGCAGAGCATAGATCACGTATATAACGATAAATACCGTCTTTCCGGTCGCTATGCACATATCTCCGGATCCGTGAAGCACGATCGGAACAAGAATGGATTCGAGAGTACTAAGCCTGGCATTTTTTGCATCTCCGCTGCCTGCATAGAGCTTGGCACGTCCGTAAAAATATCCCATGAGCACGGAAATAAATACCTGTGAAAGAAGCGGAAGGATCAGTTTTACGGGATTTAACGCAGATCCGTATTTGATGAGATAGGTGATATTTTCCGTCAGCAGAAAACCGACAGAAACGGTAACGGCATAAACGATCGCATCAAAGGTATAATTGAATTCCCTGTTCTTCCATGTAAGGAGCCTGAGTGCAAGGAATCTTCCACCTTCTTCTATGAGCGCCGTCAGAATAAATGAATCTATGAATATATACAAAAGAAGTGAGGAGCCGTTATAGCTCTGTTCCATCAGTCTTAGTCCGAAGGTTCTGATAAAGATATCCGCTATCATGACCAGAACTCCCGATACAAACAGCTTCAGAAGAAGTATTGGGGATTCTTTTTCAACTGTATCGAATTTCCATACCGCAAAAAAAAGAATGATCCCCGGGATCAGTGCAAGTGCGAGCATTTTTTCCTCCTTATTTTGGGAACGCCGGGCAGTTCCCGTGTTGCGAGTGAGTGAACACGGGGACGGTTCTTTTGTACACCACCGGTAAAATGGTGACGGTCCTTTTGTTCAACTCTAATATATATATTCCGGAATGTCACCGGCCATCAGCGCATGTTCACATTTTGCAGCAGCGGCTCTGTCTCCCGCAAGCGCATGGATCCTTACTCCGCATGATGCGGCGGTATGTGCGTCCATACCCTGCGCAAGAAGTCCCGCTATGATGCCCGCAAGAACATCTCCGCTTCCTGCTGTTCCCATTCCCGAATTGCCGCAGTCATCATTACATACTATATCATTATCGGGAGATATGGTAAATGTCACGGCGCCTTTTGCCACAACAGTGCATCTGAAATATCCGGATACGGCCATTGCCGTTTTCAGCCTCTCACCATCCGCTTCGGAAGGCACCTTGCTGAGGATATCCTGAAGCATCCCGGGATCCATAAAAAGTAAACCTCCCGGAACAATCTTTTTAAGCCTCAGAAGTTCTCCTTCATGCGGAGTCAGGATGATCTGCCTGCCGCCTGACGCCTGCTGCTTAAGCAGGTCTGCGATATTTTTTCCTTCATCCGAGGAGATGATAGTGATGGCATCGGCATCAAGAACCAACGGCTTATCTTTGCTTCCTTCTATGAGCATCCGGAGCTCGGAAGCAGTATCTTTGTCTGTCCCGATGCCCGGGCCCGCCAGATATACATCGCTCCATCTTCGGATCTTTTCCAGCCTTTCTCCCGCAAAAGAGCCCGTATCATAAAGCGCCTCGGGCAGAGCAGTCTGTATGATCACCCTGTTGCACTCGGGTGATGAGATCTTAACCATTCCGGCTCCCGCCCTGTATGCGGCCTTCCCCGCAAGCAATGCGCATCCGGCGCTTCCGTAGCTTCCGGAAAAAATAAATACTTTTCCGAAGGTGCCTTTGTATCCGTCAGGCCTGCGCACGGGAAGCAGCTCTTTTATTGTTCCGGTGAGATGTTCAATACCTGTCATATTCACTCTCCGTTATCGATCCTCTCTACGTCATGAGTCACATCCGCAGCATATTCATTATACATTAACTAGTATAACGTATCTTAAATAACTGGACCAAATTCTTGCCTGCTCACCTGATAGCACGTGCCGAAAAAGCCTCGGCGTAGCCCGCTACG
>CAMNAQ010000025.1 GCA_946531495.1 uncultured Lachnospiraceae bacterium
GATTTTTTTCAAGAGACCCGGAATTAACCCCGACCCTTATGGGAATATCGCGTTCCTTTGCACAGTCGACGACTGCCTTCACCTTATCTGAAGAGCCTATATTGCCGGGATTGATGCGGATCTTGTCTGCACCGTTTTCCATAGCCATTATCGCCATTTTATGATCAAAATGGATATCCGCAACAAGCGGGACAGAGATCTGTTTCTTGATCTCAGCTATCGCCTTTGCCGACTCTTCATCAGGCACGGTACATCTTATTATCTCACAGCCTGCTCTTTCAAGAGCATGTATCTGATCTACGGTTGCTTTCACATCCGCCGTGGGGGTATTGGTCATCGACTGTATCGCAACAGGATTGCCATGTCCGATCTTTACATTTCCGATTCTTATCTCTTTTGTTTCATCTCTGTATGACACAATATACCTCCAAAAGGATCACAATATACCTGCCGGGAAACAAACAGCCGAAAGATCAGGTGCTGTATTCCGGCCAGGCTGATAATTCATATTTCAACTTAATTATTTTAGCATATCTTTAAGCAGGCAGATAATATACATCCAAAATAAAATATAAATCCGGATCCGAAATAAAATATAAATACGAAAAAGCCATGATCACCTGAAATATTCCAGATCGGGCCTGTACGAAGCCGCCTCCAGAAGATGCGCGCATGATATGTCAGCGCTTTCCTCTATATCAGCTATCGTTCTGGCTACTCTGAGTATTCTGTGATACGAACGTGCAGACAGTTCAAGCTTTCTGTACAGATTTTCCATAAGCTCATCCTCCTTTTTTCCGAGTCTGCATATTTCCCCCAGATCATCTGCTTTAAGGTCCGCATTAAATCTGTATTTTGTTCCTTTAAAACGTTCCTTCTGCATGCTTCTTGCCCTGGCCACCATTTCACGCATCTGTTCAGAACCCGTTCCCTTCTTATCCCCCTTAATTTCTCCAAGTTCGACCGCTCTCAGTTCGGTACACAGATCTATCCTGTCCAAAATAGGTCCCGAGATCTTTCCGAGATACCTGCTTATCTCATTTTCCGAACATCTGCACCTGTTTCTGTCGGGATAATATCCGCACGGGCATGGATTCATGGCACAGATAAGGATAAAATCCGCAGGATACTCAACCGAATATTTAATGCGATTTATATGTATGCTTTTTTCCTCAAGAGGCTGTCTGAGGCTTTCTATCGCATCTCTGCCAAATTCCGGAAGTTCATCAAGAAATAAAACAGATCTGTGCGCAAGGCTTATTATTCCCGGCATCGGAACAGGCCCTCCTCCCACCAGCGCCCGCCCCGTGATCGTATGATGAGGCGCCTGAAAAGTCCTGTTACATATGAGAGACCTTCCCTTGGGCATCTTTCCGGCCACGCTGTATATCGATGTAAGCTCAAGGCTTTCAGACAAAGTAAGCGGCGGAAGAAGCCCCGGTATCCTTCGTGCGATCATTGATTTTCCGGTGCCGGGAGGTCCCGTCATCAAAAGCGAATGAAAGCCTGCAGCACTGATCACGGCTGCTCTTTTTGCTCTTTCCTGACCTCTGACATCGCCAAAATCGGGAATAAATGAACTGTTTTCTTCAAAGAGCATATCAGGATCCGCATTCACCCGGGGGAGAATGCTGTCATCAAATGTCAGAAGATATTCGATGACACTTTTAAGATCCTGCGCACCTCTTACGGTCATATCGGGAACAACAGCGCCCTCAGGTGCATTGTCCAGCGGAACTATGCACTCTTTTATTCCGGCCTTTGCAGCAGCCATTATAACAGGCAAAACTCCCCGTACAGCCCTTATTTCGCCGTTTAAGCCTATCTCGCCAAGAAACAGTATCCCCTCGGTGTTTTTACCGGGTATATATTCCATGGCAGTCAGCATCCCTATCGTTATCGGCAGATCAAATGAAGTGGAATCCTTTCTGAGATCTCCGGGCGAAAGATTGACCGTGATCCTTGCAGTCGGAATTTTTATACCGTTATTTTTCAGAGCCGATCTTACTCTGTCTTTTGCTTCACGGATCTCGCTTCCCGGGGAGCCGACTATATTAAACATCGGCATTCCGTTTGAGATATCCGTTTCAACATGTACCATAAGGGCGTTAATGCCCTGTAAAGTTGCAGATAAAGTATCTGTAAACATATGATCTCCTTTATTATTTCCTGCAAAACTGACCGGAACTTACCTGTATTGCCAGATCATCAAGGCACAGCTCCATAAGTATCAGACATATACCGGTTTCCCCGGGGGAAAGGATCTTTTGCTGCCTGAGTTTTTCATCAATCTCCTCTGCGCTTTGCGGATAGAGGCTAAGCTGTCTGTAAACATTCAGATGACTTTCATCAAGTGCAGGCTCCCGTTCCTTTTCACAGTCGTATCCCCGATGCCTTTTATCACATGCGGAATCAAAATTGGTTCTGATATAGTTTTTTTCAAATGCAATAGCCGGTTTGCCGGATGATAATCTGTCCGCATGATCCTCAAACAGATCCCTCATGAAGATCTCCGGAGAAAGATAAACACTTGCGCCATGACCTATCAGCCCGTTACAGCCTGCCGAAAGCTCATCCCCAAGCCTTCCGGGTGCGGCATATATATCCCTTCCCTGTTCAAGTGCCATATTTACGGTTATAAGAGTTCCGCTCCTTGCTCTTGCTTCAAGTACAACAACAGCATCCGCAAGTCCGCTGACGATCCGGTTCCTTGGCGGAAAAAATCCGGCTATGGCTTTCGTCCCGGGCGGATACGATGAAATTATCCCCCCATTTTCTTTAAGACGTTCATAAAGAGTGCGATTTGATTCCGGATAACAGATATCCGCGCCGCTTCCAAGAACGCCATAGGATGCGCCTCCGGAAGAAAGCGCAGCCATCTGGCTTATTCCGTCTATCCCCGCAGCCATTCCGCTTATGACATTCACACCATTTTTTCCAAGCTCACTTCCAAGCTCGCCTGCAAGCTTTGCACCATAACCCGAGCACATTCTCGCGCCTATGACGGCAACAGACAGCCTGTCTTTCTCCGGAAGATTCCCATAATAAAACAGAGCTATGGGAGGATCAGGTATATGTAATAATCTCCCGGGATAATCCATGTCCCATACAAAAGTAAGCTTCATTCCGGATTTTAAGAATCTTTCATATTCGGAGAAGATATCATGCGTCCTTCTATACTCAAGGAGTGCTTCTATTCCATTTTTTCTGCTTTTACCGTATCTAAGTTCATCATCAGATCTTTTATATATCTCTTCCGGGGATCCGAAGGCTTTAAGCAGTGCCGGAACAGCACCCTGACCTATCCAGGGAACAGATACAAGCCAGAATGCATACGGTCTTTCACATTCCGGTACATTTATTTGCAGCAGTTCATCAGCTTCCAACGATGTCCTTTCTGCTGTATATTTCATGGAAAATAACGGGCGAATGCCCCTGATCGGTATAGATATATTAGTTTACAGTCTTACCGGAGTCAAGATAAAAAACAAACAAAAAACTGCCGCAGGAAAACCTGCGGCAGCGATGATAAAAGAAATGATCAGATCTTGATCTCCATTGCATCGGGATCCTGAGCAAAGTGGATAGCCTGGTCTCTGTCGATCTTTCCTTCGTAGAAGAAGTTGCAGATGGCTTCGTCCATGGTGATCATACCCATTGCCTTATTGGTCTGCATTACACCCATGATCTGGTGTGACTTTCCTTCACGGATAAGGTTTCTGATAGCATGGTTGGCAAGAAGAACCTCGAATGCAGCGACACGTCCCTTTCCGTCATAGGTAGGAATGAGCTGCTGTGAAATGATCGCTTCCAGAACACCCGCAAGCTGTATCCTGATCTGCTGCTGCTGGTGAGGAGGGAATACGTCGATAACACGGTCGACGGTTGATGCGGCACCGATGGTGTGCAGGGTCGAAAGGACCAGGTGACCTGTCTCAGCAGCGGTTATGGCTGTTGAAATGGTCTCAAGGTCTCTCATCTCACCGACGAGGATAACGTCGGGATCTTCACGGAGTGCGGCACGAAGTGCGTTAGCATATGAACTCGAGTCCATTCCGATCTCACGCTGGTTTACAACGGATCTCTTATGCATATGGAGATACTCGATAGGGTCTTCAAGGGTGATGATATGTGCATCACGGTTCTCATTGATCCTGTCAATGATGGATGCAAGGGTGGTTGACTTACCGGATCCGGTAGGTCCTGTTACAAGGATAAGACCTCTCTTCCTCTCATAAAGATCGATAACCGCCTTGGGAACACCGAGCTTCTCGGGATTAGGGATCTCGGTACCGACAAGTCTGAGTGCAAGACCCGCAGAACCTCTCTGCTTGAATATATTAACACGGTAACGGCCAAGTGCGGGGATTGAGAAGGACATATCGTACTCGCCGATCTCATCGAACTTACGCTTCTGCTCTTCGTTTGCTATGGACATAACAACGTCCAGAGTATCCTGAGGCATAAGTCTGTCATACCCCTCAACGGTAAGAAGGCTGCCGTTGACTCTCATCTTGGGAGGCACACCGACAGTGATATGTACGTCACTGGCTCCCGCATTCTTTGCTTTCTGCATGATGTCATAAATATCAATCATCTTGTTTCACCCCTTTATTTTATATCGTCCCCCAAGGGACATTGATACCTTGGATTATAACGCACCATCCGCCGGCACGCCTATCCCGGCACTTTGCATGGCACTTTTGTCCATCACATACCTGTTGTCGAGAGTCTTCATGATATCGACAACTCTAATATCCCCGTAATCTCTGTCAGAAAGCACCATTATGGTATTTCTGCGGAATGATATTACTGTAGGCTTAAGTATGTTATCCGGATTCTCGTTTATAACAAGAGCCTTTTCTCCTGTATTAAGCTCAACGCTCACGCCGGGGAAAAGAATATACACACTGTTTACAAGTGCCTTAACAACATCCGGATCATAAATATCGCTGTTATCCTGGAACTCCAAAACCGCTTTCACTTCAGTCTTGCTTTCTCCGGTAAGGCTCATTCCGGTTATCTCGTCATACTTGCTTGCAACCTGAAGGATCTTGGCTTCTTTGACCATTTTTTTGATCTGAAGCTCTTCTCCAAGGTCTGCGGCTTTCTGTGCTCTGAGTGCCTGCTGACAGATCCTTTTCAGCTTTGTTCCGTCCGAACTGAAGCACTCTTCTATGACCTCACAGCCATCTATTGCTTCGTTATACATAGAGGCAAGCTTATCTTTGTCTGTCTCGCCGCCGAATATTGCGGTATTTGTTGATCTGACCTTCCCTATATCGTGCAAAAGGGCTGCCGTGACAAGATTTGTCCTGTCATCGATGGGAATGTTCATGCGGCTTCCGATCATCGCGCAAAGTATCGCAGTATTGAACATATGTCTGCAAACATAGTCATCCCTGCTGCGTAAGTTCTGATAAAAATGCACTTTTCCGTCAAGATGTCCGTACTGGCGGATTATCTGGCTGACAAGATTCTGCAGATTCTTCTGCTTTCTCGTATTAAGCAATCTGGTGATCTCATCCTGAAGAGAAGCGACGATCTGTATCTCAAACTTTTCGAAGGCTAAATCCTCCTCAGACATGGGAGGGAGAGGTTCTGCCGGTTCAAGAATATATATTCCCAGCAAGCCGAAATTCTTAACAGACTCAATACTTCCGCAGGTCAGTCTTGCATCACGTTCGTGAAGAAGAACTCCGCTCTTGGAATAAATAGGGCGGGCTATCCTCATACCGCTTTTAAGATCTTCCCATCTGACGAATTTCAATGCTATTCCCCCATAGCGAAATCTTGCATAAGAAAACAAAAGTACTAATCTATATTACTATAGCAGGCAAAAAATAACAAGCAAAATAAAACCCCGCCGGCCCTAAACCTGCGGGGAAAAATGCATATATATCCTCATTCCAAAATGTTCTCACAGTCAATACGGATCCGGCTTGCGATCAGTTTGCTCAGAAAATACATAAGAGCCCTTTCATCATCCTGCCATATCCTTCTGCTGTTGGGTTCTGCAAGCAGTAAAAATCCGTCAGTCCGGTCATCAAGTCCGATCCTGACAACAAGAGCTGACTCAACGCTTCTCTTTGTAAGAAAATCATAAAGCTTCGGACTGTTTTCAGCTACTCTGCTAAGATCATTGGAACTGAAAAGATCATCATTTATAAGATTGTCAATATCACTAACATCCTCATTAAGATCCTGATCAAGAACGCCATGAATCATTCCGTTTTTTCCGACATAATACAGATCGGTGATCCTGAGCGTCTCCATAAGAAGAGGAAGCACTGACTGAAGCTTATTCCTTATACCGGGGACCATCTCAAACTGCCTGACAAGATTTTGCATCGAAGAATAAATACCGGTGGAACTGATCTTTTTTATCACAAGATCCTTGTGTTTTGCTTCAACATAAATGATGTAACAATTCCTGCCCTTGGTCTTTCCTCTGTATAAAGTCTTATCGATCTTTTCAAACAAACCGTCATAATCAGTTGCATCATCCGGGAATGTGGCACAACCTATGGTTCCGGTTATAAAAGGATTGCAGTCCTTGAGTTTTACATTTTTTCTCAGCACATGATCGGTTTCATACAGATCATTCAGGAAAGCTTTTTTCTCATCATACTTGATATCCCTGAAATTGATGAGAAGAAATTCGTCTCCTCCGAACCTTCCGATAACCCCGTAGCCATCAAGAAATCCGACCATGCCGGAGGATACATCCATAAGAACGCCGTCTCCCGCAGCATGTCCGTAGGTGTCATTAATAAACTTGAAATTATCAAGATCAAGTATCGCAAATGTAAACGGCACCTTCTCCGCTATAAGGCTCTTTGCAAATTCAATTATATAAGCACGCGAAACAACCCCTGTCAGAGGATCAAGCACCCCTTCCAGATCCTTTTTTTGAAAAAGATCCTGAAAATAGGGAAATCTTTCCAGTTGTTCCTTCATGTATGAACCGTTCATTCCACTTCTCCGATATGTGTATTTTAGCATATCGTCAGGAATTATGGTGTAAAAAAACTCTTAAAAGAAACGGAGAGACAAGAAGTCTCTCCGTAATATGTTTCTCTGAATGTCATTCAAATAATCAGGAATGAGGTGTTGTCCAAAAAACTCTGCCTCCATCTACATAGTAAGGAAGACCAAGGGTATTAGAACCCTCTGTTAAATATACAGCCAATGTTTTTCCAGGAGCTATCGCAAAAGGCAGCGGAGCTGAAAGAGTAACATTTCCGCCGAAATCGTGATTTAAATTGCGGATGCCATCTGGATTGACAACCGGTTTGACAACCGGTTCGTCAATTGTTTTTCTATCCTGACAGATTCCATAAGCAGCGCTTCCACGAAAAGCATAGAATGTTGCAGTTTGAGGATTCGTATCAAGATCCCTCTGGATGAATGTGCTTCCGCCTGCAGTCACTCCGCATATGCTGACATCTCTATCAGCTGCTTCTCCAAGCCCCACAACAATAGCTGCCGCTCCGTCAGCACACGCCAAAGAGGGTTTTCCATCTTGAAAAACGGGTAACAGAATCGACCCTTCTGTTGCGCTTTTTGCATCTCTAAAATCCAATCCGGCACCCGTTGCTGAGGTGGCAACAGAACCACCAACCAGATTGATATTCATTATTCCGATCACATCCTGTTCTGTCGCCTCCGCATATGTATCTATCACTGCTGCCGAAGCAGGACTGTCCGTTCTGCTTAATTCTGAAACTGATGCACTATATGCTTCAAGATTATCAAGAGTCGGAAGAACATCGCCTGCTTCGATCAGTCTTCCGACAAGTGCACCTGGAATTTGAACAGCAACGGGAAAAATAGATGTATAGTTACCGGACAGTGCGCTTTCGATTGACTCGCCATCTCCAAGTTCAACTACATTGTTCTGAACCGCCGGAGCCGGAGATTCAACTGATGCTTCATCCCCCTCGGAATTACCATCACCTGATCCTTCTGGTGCAGATGTATCATCCAAAGAAGATGAAGCAGAATTGGATAAAGTGATGGGGCCTTCAGTGCAAATACCATCCCACTCATAAGACCCTGTTAATGTTGTATTATCTTCATCAAAATACGAATAATATATTGTATGGACCCTGCTTGCAGTTTCAAACTCAACATCAGAAACAGTATTCTCACCAAACAAATATGAATTAAATGCATATCCGCCAATTCGAAGTGTAGAATCTCTAAGGACTGTCAATGAGATAACACCGTCAGGATTTTCATTCAATATATCATTGTTTATTACATTCGTACCACTGAAAACCAGACTCCAATCTGGATCATCAATATCAATTCTTGATGTCTGAAGTCTATCAAACGTTACGATTTTATCAGTAAAATTGATCGATATAGAATTAATGGATGCATTCTGAGCACCAAATCTGAGAATTGAAGGAGACGTATCAGGATAACCATCAATAATCGGATTCTCTTGATCATTGCACAAAGTATACTGTTCTCCTGTTGTCACCGGAAGTTCTGTGATTTCCATTGCTAATGAGTTCATGGGAATCATTACGACTGCCAGAGATACAATCAAAGAAGTAAACAACGAAAAAAATCTTTTTTTGTTCATGTATTCTTCCACCTCCCTGTTCAAAAAACCCTCAAATCCTCTTTTCCGGAGAATTTGATCTTTGTTTTGGAATAAAATGATTTTACCTCTTATAGAAATCGGATTTCAATACTTTACCAAATATGGCAACACTCTTACCGAATCAGGCAATAAATCAATCGAAACATCCTAAAGATCAGCGCCTCTTCGCGAAGCGCAATGTTCAGATAAATCCCCTCATGACCACATTTGCTAGATCCAGGCCTTTTTCGGTAAGCTTAAGGAAATCTCCCGCAGATACCAAAAGTCCGTCCTTTTCAAAGCCCGCTATCTGATGGCCGTATTTTTCCTTCATTGAAACATCAAATCTTCTTTCAAATTCCGAAAAGCTCACACCCTTTGTCATCCTCAGGCCCAGTATCATATATTCGCTCATCAGATCCTCCGAGCCAAGCTTTTCCGTAAGATAATGACATGAAACAGGATCCCTCATATAGCTTTCAATATCATCTGTATTGACATATCTCGAATGATCATAATAGGATGCCGCATCGATCCCGGCTCCATAATATGGCACTCCTGTCCAGTATCCCACATTGTGTCTGCATTCAAAACCCGGCTTCGAATAATTCGAGATCTCATACCTTCCATATCCGAATTCAGACAGTATACGGGGTGTCATATGATACATCTCCCTGTCCGTGTCTTCATCGGGAATATCAAGCTTTCCCTCACTTTGCATCTCACCAAACGGAGTATCTTCTTCAACGATAAGACTGTATGCGGATATATGTGCAGGAGCATGTTCAAGACCGCAGACCTTTCGCAGGGTATCCTCCCATGACTTTACGGTCTGCCCGGGAATATCGCTCATAAGATCAACATTAATGTTTGTAAACCCTGCCTCTACGGCGCTTTCATAGCTGCTTACGAAATCATCAAAGGTATGGATCCTTCCGAGTCTTTTAAGCTCATCATCCTGCGCAGACTGCAGTCCGAAGCTGATGCGGTTTATCCCGCACTCTCTGTATATTCCAAGCTTTTCCGCATCAACTGTACCCGGATTGCACTCAATGGTTATCTCCGCATCCTTGCATATAACAAAGTTTTCACGGATGCACTCCATGATCTTACTTATGGCTTCTTTCGGAAGAATTGAAGGTGTTCCTCCGCCTATAAAAACAGAAGAAAGAGAGACACCTTGTCTCTCTTCTCCGGCAGATATTATCTCTTCACAAAGTGCCCGGACATATTTTTCCTTAACTTCCGCATCTGCAGTAAACGAAAGGAAATCGCAGTAAAGGCACTTTTTTACGCAAAACGGAATGTGAATATAAAGTTCAAAACCATTATTCATCATATCAATTATCGTCATCAAGCTTCAGCACGCTCATGAACGCAGACTGAGGTATCTCGACACTTCCTACCTGTCTCATTCGCTTCTTTCCTTCCTTCTGCTTTTCAAGAAGCTTCTTCTTACGGGTGATATCTCCGCCATAGCACTTTGCAAGAACGTCCTTTCTCATAGCCTTGACCGTCTCACGCGCTATTACTCTTCCGCCGACGCACGCCTGAATGGGAATCTCAAACAGGTGCCTGGGAATCTCATCCTTAAGCTTTTCACACATCTTTCTGCCTCTTTCATATGCAGACTCAGAATGAACGATAAAGCTTAGAGCATCAACCTGTTCCTTGTTAATAAGAATATCAAGCTTAACGAGTGAGCTCTTTTCATATCCCTTAAGGTCATAGTCAAATGAAGCGTAACCTCTTGATCTTGACTTAAGCGCATCAAAGAAATCGTATATTATCTCATTGAGAGGAAGCTCATACTTGATAAGCGCTCTTCCCGCCTCAATATATTCCATGCTTATATAACGGCCGCGTCTTTGCTGACAAAGCTCCATTATGGAGCCGACAAAATCCTTTGTTACCATTATCTCAGCATTTACAATGGGTTCCTCCATATATTCTATCTCGCTGGGATCCGGCAGATTGGACGGATTGGTCAGGTCGATGACAGTTCCGTCAGTTTTATAAACCTTATAAACAACGGAAGGAGCAGTTGTCACAAGATCAAGATCATATTCTCTTTCAAGCCTTTCCTGTATTATATCAAGATGAAGAAGTCCGAGGAATCCGCATCTGAAGCCAAATCCGAGAGCAAGGGATGTCTCAGGCTCAAAGAAAAGAGAGGCATCATTAAGCTGGAGCTTTTCAAGCGCTTCCTTCAGATCTTCATATTTGGCACTGTCCGCGGGATAAACTCCGCAATAAACAACGGGTTGAACCTTCTTATATCCGGGTAAAGGCTCGCTGCATGGGTTATCGGCATCGGTAACCGTATCACCCACTTCAGTCTCTGAAAGAGTTTTGATAGAAGCAGTTATATAACCGACCATTCCGGCACTGAGCTCATCACAGGGAATGAATCTTCCCGCTCCGAAATATCCTACCTCAACAACTTCCTCAGTTGCACCGGTTGCCATCATCTTTATCCTCGTACCCTTTTTTACGGTACCGTTCATCACACGGACAAAAACTATGACACCTTTATATGAATCATAAAGCGAATCAAAAATAAGCGCAGATAAAGGAGCATTCTCATCGCCCGAAGGAGCGGGGATCTTTTTTACGACCGCCTCAAGAACATCCTCAATGCCTATACCGTTCTTAGCGGAGATCAGAGGTGCATCCTGTGCTTCTATTCCAATTACATCCTCTATCTCGTCCTTTACCCTCTGGGGCTCCGCACTCGGAAGGTCGATCTTATTGATAACAGGAAAAACATCGAGATTATGGTCAAGAGCAAGATATACATTTGCAAGAGTCTGAGCTTCAACGCCCTGGGCAGCATCCACAACAAGTATTGCACCGTCGCATGCTGCAAGGCTTCTTGAAACTTCATAGTTGAAATCGACATGTCCGGGAGTATCTATAAGATTGAAGATATACTCTTTTCCGTCCGCAGCCTTGTATACCGTGCGCACGGCCTGGGACTTGATGGTTATACCTCTCTCGCGCTCAAGATCCATATTATCAAGGACCTGCTCCTGCATTTCTCTTGCCGTGAGAAGTCCTGTTTTTTCTATGATCCTGTCGGCAAGCGTTGACTTGCCGTGATCGATATGCGCAACTATGCAAAAATTCCTTATAAGACTCTTATCCATGTAATCCTCAATTTCGTATCAATGAATTATTCTCTAAAAACACATCTTCAAGATTCTATCATTAATGAGAAAATAAAAAAACCCCGGAAATTCCGGGGTCTTTGTGTAAAACCTTGATCAAGCCATCTTGTTAACAGCCTTAGCCATCTTAGAAGTCTTGTTAGCAACGTTGTTCTTGTGATAAACGCCCTTGGAAGCAGCCATCTCAAGAGTCTTGCTAGCATTCTTAAGTTCAGCCTCTGCTGCGCTCTTATCACCGTTCTCAACAGCGGTATAAACCTTCTTGATAGCGGTCTTAGCGGATGAACGGATAGCCTTGTTTCTCTCTTCATTTCTGCGATCAACAAGTACTCTCTTCTTAGCAGACTTAATGTTAGCCAAAGTAACACCTCCAAAAATATAAACAATCGTAATCCTAATCTAAGTGCCGGTGACTTTAGCCTGATACATTGACGGGATGCATCAACCGCGAGACACGTGGCGCTAAAACATCACACACTTTGCTAATATACTCACTTTGACCCGATTTGTCAATAAATATTTGTATATATCGGGCGATTTACGTGATGTATATTCCAAAGCATTATCTGAACTGCCAGGATACAGGATTATATCCTTCACCTTCAAATACAAAATAGATATCCTGAACACCGGTAATGCCTTCATCAACAGATGCCGTAAAGCTCTTTACATCGCTGCCTTCGGAATCAACACTTACACGGGCAACCTCTTTTCCTTCAGGAGCGCCGAGTCTGACGGATACGCTTCCCTTGCCGCTTCCGCATACCTCATAAACGATCTCTTTAGGCACTGAAGAACCGAAGTCTGCACCGATCACACCTGTCCAGCTGCCGTTATGGATGCCCGCAAGGATCATGTCTCCGTATGTAACCTCAGGAGCCTTGCCATCCCTGTCTGCAAAGCTTACGGTTTCTATTCCGGACGCATTTCCCATTGTTGATGCACATACTTTTCCGTAAGGATCAAGTCTTCCGACCTGCTCTACGCCCTTTCTGGTGCCCTTTGTTACAGCAGGACCTCCGTCAGCATCAAGCCCCATCAGATCGATATTGGTACTGCGATAGCCTCCGTCCATGCCCATTGCTTCTTCAAGGATCCTTGCATGATAGGCTATATAGAGCTTTCCGTTAAATTCAAACATGCAGTGGTGATTGTTTCCGCCCATGCCGAAAAATGCTCCCGGATTCTTGAGTACACCTTTTCTGAATTTAAACGGTCCAAGGGGCTGATCGGATTCCATGGTTATTATCTCACCGTTTTCAAATCCGAGCTTCTTTACATCTTCTTCAGTCATGCTGAAATTGGAGCAATAGGAATAATAATACTTATCACCGATACGGTTGATGCCGGAATCCTCAAAAAGGAATTTCACTCCCTCTATGGGCTGAGGATCACCGTCAAGACTGATCATATCATCACCAAGCTTGACCATTCTTGCAGTGCCGGGATCGGATGCTTTATCAGGGGACGGAACACCGCCACCCACATAAAGATAAGAATTACCGTCAGAATCAGTCAGCACGGCAGGATCGAAAAGCCAGGTTACCGATGCACAATTGGGAGTGTCCCTTGAGATAAGTGCTTTTCCTATTGGATCTCTAAAAGGACCTGTGGGGCTGTCGGCTTCAAGTACGGCAATACCGTTTCCGCTGTTTGCAAAATACAGGAAGAATTTGTCCTTACCGTCTATCTTTTTATATGCTGCGGCAGGAGCCCATGAATTTCCTCCCCATTTAGCCTCTCCGTTTGCACCTGCAGCCTTGATGAACCCATGATCCGTCCAGTTCACAAGATCAGCGGATGATATGACATTGATCGTATCTATCTTGGAATAGGTGTTTGTTATGATATTTCCTTCCGCATCCTTTTCGGGCAGATCGCCTGTCATATACAGATATACTCTTCCATCATAAACAAGTGCCCAGGGATCCGCACCGAATCTCCATGTCATGCAGGGATTATGATCACCGATATTTTTAAGTATCTTATCTATTGACATTATTAACTCCCAAATGATCAGTTATTGTTATTGATCTGTCTTGTCTTAGTCTCTCTTCCGGAATAATCATCCGTGGAGATCCTTACCTTCCGGTCCCCGGGAGAAACATACGTAGCTGAGTTTACGGTAACCGCACCTGCTGAGGGGTGAAGATTTGCAAATCCGTATATAAGCCCTATGATCACAGCAGCTACAATTGGAGCCACAAAGCTGAAGTTCAGGAAATATGCGGCAAGCAGGCCGATAACAAGGACTATCGCCGCTACAATTCCCGCAGCGCTCCATACTCTCTTTGAATCCACGGGAGCAGTACCGACTATTTTACCGGTCTGTCCGTTAATGTAGAAGGGATAAGGCTGATCCTTATATGTGTAGTCATATTTCCACACAGGCATAAGTCCGTAATGAGGAACAACGGAGTTGTACTGTACATTCATATTCTCACTTTCCAGTCTGTCATATTTTCCGTGAGAACCGGTCTTGGCACTTTCGTGGCACATACTCCTACCAAATGTATTAACCTGCGCCTCGGCTCTTGACTGAAGCGCCGCAGCCGGCTGATTGTACTGCTCTGAATAAAAGCCCGACAGATATCTTGAATCGTAAAGCATTGAATCATTGGTATCAAAAGGTGCGAGCAGATCCATCATCTGATCTGGAAGATCATCGGCAGCATCAACAGGAAGCTTATTGAATCTGGCATCGATCACACGGTTAACCGCATAGGAATCTATATCGGTATATTCTGTATTTCCCTTTGTATACTTCTTTTCCTGGATACCTGTAGCCCTGAAATCAAGAGTTGTATCCATATCATAAAACCATGTTGGCATATACCAGCCCTGGATCTTCTTAAGTCTTGCTTCACTCACAAGATCACGTGGAGCAAATTTCATGGAGGCGAATTTCTGCTTTATCATATCCTTCGCCTTCTTTTCATCGATCTTAAAAGGAGTCATGAACTCCGGTCTGTACTCACCCTTCATTCTTGAGTCAACGATAATATTTGAATCACATGCAGGGCACTTAAGAGCAGATGCAAACTTTCCAAGCTCGATCTCGCATCCGCAGTTGGGGCACAAAAGGTTTCCCGCAGCAGAGTAACCAAGTTCTTCAACGTTATCTTCAGTCGCCACATCTCCGTCCTTGATCTCCGATCCGGTGCTGACTTCCTCGGATTCAGTAGAATCACAGAAAGGGCACTTCATGGTACCTATCGAAGGATCAAATTCCATGTCACCACCGCAGTTTTTACACTTGTAGATCATAATTCCCTCCATTTGAAAAATATATTAACACCTGAAACTCAAAGTGTTTTTTACATCATTCTTCAACAGTTATAACATCCTTAAGGATATAATAAAACGTAGGCGCAGATGCGGAACTGTTCTCAATATATTCCTTATTAAGATCCCATGTATCGGAAGGATCATCCGGATTAACCCCGATATAATCCCCGAAAAACACATGACAATTTCCGACAGCCATATCACGGATTGTATTATCGATAAGTTCCTGGCTTCCGTTTGGAGCTATTGCAGAATTGAGTTCAAGCATTTCTACCCATTCCTTCTCAAAGCCTGCACAAACATCATTTCCATGGACACTTCCTGCAACTACATTCTCAATATCCTGTTCGTTCATAACAGCCTTTACAGCCTGAATCATATAGGGCGACCAGTTTATCCTGCATCCGATCAGAGATGTGGTAGGAGCAACATCAATCATATCCTGATTATAACCCACATGATATACGGGATGATCACATCTTGAATTCTCACAGCTCACTGCAGGACCTATTGTGTCCGAATGCTGGGAAATGATTATACAGCCTTCGCTGATAAGCTGCTCTGCCAGTTCCTTCTCCGTCATGTAGCTTGTCCATTTATATGAATATCTTACTTTCATCGTGGCAGTAGGACATGTATGTCTTACACCGAGGAAAAATGCAGTATATCCGGATATGACCTCAGGATATGGGTAGGCCCCTACATATCCTATCACCGCTTCATCAGGGGCGATCACGCCGGAATTAATAAGTTCCTGAAGCTTCAAACCGGCAATAAGTCCGGTAATATACCTTCCCTGATAAATAGCTCCCATGAATGTATGATAATTCGCAAGAACAGGCTCATCATCAGCATTGTCCCCTGTCGCCTGACAAAACTGTATCTCAGGATAATCCGCTGCGATCTTCTTGACATCAAAGCTGTAACCGTAACTGTTTGTAAATATGATATCGCAGCCCAGATCTGCAAGTTCAATGATGACCTGCTCCACATCTCCATAAGGCACATTGTTCTTCTCGATGATCCGTATTGAATCACCATATTCCATCCTGAGTGCCTCTGCAGCTCTTATGAAATTGCCGCTGTACGGAGTACTCTCATCTCCTTCAAGTACAAGTCCTACAGTAACGGTTTTCTTCGTATCCCCTACCCAGGCATTCATATGCCTGTATAAATACAGCGTATATATGCTCAAAAGTGAAGCAATAAGAACCCAGACGATCAGTTTCTTTTCATATTTCACTGTTCGTCACCTCCCTTTGATCCCGCATAAAGGGCCTTTATATCTATTTTCCCTTCTTCAATCAGCTTCAAAAAAACATCGAGAAGCTCCGGATCAAACTGTTTGCCTCTTCCGTTCTTAAGCTCGCTCATGACCTTTGAAAAAGGCATGCGATCCCTGTAAACACGATCGGCGGTCATGGCATCAAATGCATCGGCGATCGCAATGATCCTTCCGTAAAGAGGAATGTCTGTGCCCTTGAGGCCATCGGGATATCCGCTTCCATCATATTTCTCATGATGGTATTTTGCACCAAGATCAGCATTTTCAACAAGAGTAAAGTCCTTGAGAATATCAGCGCCCTTGGTAACATGAGTCTTCATGATCCTGTATTCGTCATCATCAAGACGTCCCGCTTTGTTAAGGATCTTGTCCGGGATTCCGATCTTGCCTATATCATGAAGCAGGGCTGCTTTTCTCAGATTTTCTGTCTCATCCTTGGAAAATCCGATATTTTCAGCTATGAGGACAGAATACTCGGATACACGCTCAGAATGCTCACTCGTCATAGAATCCTTGGCATCAACCGTTTTTGCGATAGCCATAATGGTCTCGTTGCCCATCTGAACCTGCTTCAGAGCAAGAGCAAGCCTTTCCTGCTGTATATCCATTTTCCTCTGCAATGCGAACCTTGTGAGGAACCATGTAAACCATCCTATGAAAAGACCGCCGACAAAAAGCACATAAAAAACGAACCAGTCATTGTCATATATAGCCTTCTCTTTAATAAATCCGTATGTACTCTCTTCAAGAATCGTCATGGAATCTTCATCAAATACGGCAAGATGGAACTTGTACTCTCCCGCGGGAAGATTTGTATATACGGCGCTTCCAAGATCGGACTGATATACCGTCTTATAATCATTGTCTATTCCCTCGAGATAATATGACACTCTGGGATTATCAAGCGAATAATTTACAATTTCGGCGACAAATTCTATTACGGATACATCCGTACCAACAACAAGTCTCGAACCTCTTTCTATGGAAACAGGCACACCGTCAAGTCTTACTTCGCTGACCATGATCCTGTAGGTGCATTTTTCGGGCCTGTAATTGTCTATATTAAACTTCACGACCCCTCTGTCCGTAGACAAATAAAGGTCTTGGTCATCCGTAAGTTCATTCCATGAATTAGCGGTGAGTGACCCTCAGAGTCCCATCCTAGAATTCAGAAGATAGCAATCCATACCGGGAACGTTGTCGATAAGCGCATTCTTGTCGCATACATATATTCCCGCACTTCCGAGTACAAATACTTCACCGTCATCATCAATGACTATGTCATAATTATTGGAATAAGGGAAATTGGTAATATTGGACAGGCCTTCAGAATTCATCAGACACAGGCAGTTACTTGTTACTATGAAAACGGAATCGGTTGACGGATCATATACCATCCTGAGTATCACGCCCGAGCCCAGACCGTCCTCTTTGGAAAGATAACCTGTGATCTTTCCGTTTTCGGTTATCACTATACCATTTCCGTCTGTGCCGAGATAAAGCTTTCCGTCCGAATATTCGCACATTGAAAGTATCTGTGAAGTACCGAGCTCTTCTCCATAAGGTATCGTGACGATCCTGTCATTTTTTTCTATAAGCGAAAGACCCGTATCGGCGCTTACGGCAATAGTCCCATC
Source organism: uncultured Lachnospiraceae bacterium (assembly GCA_946531495.1). Taxonomy (GTDB): domain Bacteria; phylum Bacillota; class Clostridia; order Lachnospirales; family Lachnospiraceae; genus AC2028. Next base: position 17,977 of record CAMNAQ010000025.1, read on the forward strand.
TGACAGTTCTATACAGACACGTGCTCTTCTTCCTATACCGTAGTCTTCCGTCTCAAAAACCTTGATAGCACCGAAGGAATTAACTTCAATAAGTCCCAAACCGTAGCTGCAAACCCAGAGATTACCGGAAGAATCGCTCATAATGCATCTGATTCTTACACCATCTGTAAGTGCGGTCAGATCATCCTCAATGATCTCACCATCCGAAAGCCTAATGACCTTAACACCGTTGTCAGTTCCAACATAAAGCATTCCTCTTGAAACCGATGTCGTATTTACAACCACGGGATCAAGACCATGTCTGATGAACAGATCGGAAAAGCTTGAAGGTGAAAGCTGCAGGAGACCATGCCTTGTTGAGGCGAACCACAGATTTCCCTGATAATCAACACACATTCTTTCAATGGACGAATTAAAATCTCCGGTGGAAAGTTTGGAAAAAGTATATCCATGGATCTGTCCCAGTCCGTTATCCCCAAGAACCCATATATTGTCTTCATCGAAAAAGATCTGATTTATCTCTGAGATCTCATTACAGAAAATTGTATGTTCCTTTTTAAGAACACCGTTTTGAAACGAGGTTATCAGGACTCTGCCGTCAGTGGTGCCGATATACAGCTTTCCGTTAGGTGCAAAGGCACATGATGAATATCTGATGCCGCTTTCGAAAAAAACATCGGATGAAACGATCTCACCGTCCCTGAGCAGATATACAGTTCCCTCTGCAGATACAGCATCAACATTTCCGTTTCTGTCGGCAGATGCGCTCTGTGCATATCCTATCTCGGAAATCTCTGCTTCAACACTTATCCCGTTCTTAAGATTGACAACAGCAAGATGATCTGAAGTCCCGATATAGTACTCACCGCCCGAACTCTGTACTATACTTCTTACCGAATCCGAAGGAAGACCGTTCGACGAATCCAGAACATTAACGATATTACCGCCGATAACGATGAAAACACCGCTGTCGTTGGTTCCGATCCAAAGCCTGCCTTCCTCATCAACATAAAGGCAGTTTACATTCTTAACACCCGAGAATTCATCCATGAAACGGAATGTACTTCCGTTGTACCGGTAAAGACCGGAATAGCTGCCCACCCACAAAATACCGTCATTGGTCTGGGCAACATCATTGGCATGACCGCACAAAAGCCCGTTATCAGCGTTATAGATGCGCTGAATATATGTTATCTCTTCACTCGCTGCATCAACATGCATTCCTGGAGCAAGGATTCCAGCTCCGAGTGTGATGATGAGAAGAAATACTATCCTGGCATCAGGCAAGTTTCTTCCGCTTTCATTATTGACATCCTCCCTGATGCTGCGTACAAGCTTAACAAGAAAGTACGTCATTAGTACCGTTACAAGCTTGTCAAGAAAGTCCAGATATACTTCTCCGCAGATGATTGCAATGATCCTCGGAAAGCCCTTTATGGAAAAATACTCGATAACACCGTCTCCCCATACATTGCCTGTATAACCGTTATAAAGAATAAGATTGATGATCGTGGAAATGATAACGGAGCCGATAGTTACACATCCCGCAACTGATGTGGCTCCAAAGAATGTCTCCAGGAATTTTTTTCTTGCTGCAATACCGAAGCTTACACCTATGAAAATACTGGTCAGACCATATGCAAGAGAAGAAGAATCCCAGAAATAATAGATGATATTACCGGCACAGCCTACTATTGCACCGCTTATAGGGCCAAGAACATATGCCGCAAAAATAGTTCCGAAAGAATCA
>CAMNAQ010000026.1 GCA_946531495.1 uncultured Lachnospiraceae bacterium
GAGGATCAGAAACAGCATGTTGAGCTTACAAGGAATATCGCTACACGTTTTAATTCGATTTATGGCGATGTGTTCAAGATCCCCGAGCCCTATATCGCAAAGACCGGTGCGAGGATCTACGGACTTACGACTCCCGATTCCAAGATGAGCAAATCCATTCCCGAAGGATGCGTATTCCTTATGGATGATCCCGATACGATAGCAAGGAAGTTCAAGCGTGCGGTAACCGATTCCGATACCGAAAGATGTGTAAGATTCGATAAGGAAAACAAACCCGGTGTATCCAATCTGATGAACATTTACAGCACGGTTACCGGCAAGACCTTTGAAGAGATAGAAAGAGAATTCGAAGGAAAAGGCTACGGCGTGTTCAAGCCCGCAGTCGGGGAAGCTGTCATTGATGTTCTTCGTCCCATCAGGGAAGAGGCTTCGAGGATCATGAAGGATAAGGCATATCTCGAATCCGTGTATAAGGACGGTGCGGCAAGAGCATCCAGAGTAGCAGACAGAACTCTTGCAAAGGTATATAAAAAAGTAGGATTTGCGTTACTGTAAATGATCCGTTTTCTGATAAAAAAAATCAAACAAAAGGGTTTTCTGACGGTCCTGAAGCTTTGCTTTTTAAGGATAGTTCATTTTTTCAGGATGATCAGAACCGGATATGGATTTAAGGTTGCCGTAAAGACCTGCATCGGGCTTATAAAGCCGGTGGAATATGACACGCTTGTAAGAAGCAGGGAGGCAGAGATCTCTCATCCGGAGGGACTTGAATATGAGCCTCTTGTTTCCGTTATCATTCCGGTATACAACATCGATGACAGATTTTTAAGACCATGTCTTGATTCATGTATGTCTCAGACCTACAGGAACTTCGAAGTATGCGTATCCGATGACAACTCTTCGATGGAGTCGGTCAGAAAGACTCTTTCCGAATATGAGTCGAAATATGATAATTTCCATGTCGTATACAGAAAAGAAAACGGCAGGATATCCGTCAATACCAATACGGCTTTATCGATAGCAAAGGGCGAGTTTGTTGCCCTGGTCGATGATGACGATCTTCTTGAACCCTACTCGCTTCTTGAGATGGTAAGGTATATAAACGAGCATCCAGAAACGGATATCGTATATTCCGATGAAGATATGCTTTCGGAAGACGGAACCTATCGTCATGATCCGAAATTCAAACCGGACTGGTCGCCCGATTCGTTTTTTTCCATCATGTATACCTGTCATCTTTGCATGATAAGAAAGTCCATGGTAGAAAAGGTTGGAGGATTTGACAAGAGCGCCGACGGTGCCCAGGACTATGACCTTATCATGAAGATCTCTGAACTGACGGACAGGATAGGACATGTTCCGCAGATCCTTTATCACTGGAGAGAGATAAGCGGATCTACCGCGCTTGATATGTCGGCAAAGTCATATCTTCTTGCCGGAACGGAAAGACTTAAAACCGCCGCAATGGAAAGACGCGGACAAAAAGGCCGTCTTGAATGGTGTCCGCTTAAGGAAGTGGTCCAGTGCTATGCCGTATACGATACCGAAGATTCCGATAAGGTCAGCATAGTTATTCCCTCCAAGGATAATTACAAGGTGCTGAAAAGATGTATAGACAGTATCTTTACGGTGCCTGCCGGAGTAGAATTTGAGGTCGTCGTTGTTGATAACGGTTCATCCGGAAAGAACAGATCAAAGATAGAAAAGCTGCTGGAACAGCACGGATGTAAGTATATCTACGAACCGCTCGATTTTAATTTTTCGAGGATGTGCAATATAGGCGCCGCTCATTCTTCCGGAAATATCATTCTTTTCCTGAATGACGATATAAAGGTTCAGGGCGACGGCTGGCTTGCGAGAATGGCGGGACATGCCAGACTTTCACATGTGGGAGCGGTCGGATGCAAGCTGTATTATCCGAAGGGACATATGATACAGCATTGCGGAGTTGTCAATACGGCAGTCGGTCCGGGACATGCTTTCTACGGGATAGATGACGTCGGAGTGGTCATGTACGGAGGACGGAATCTCCTTCCGTATAATTTTTCCGTGGTGACGGGAGCCGCTCTTATGGTCGAGAGACATAAATTTGATGAGGCCGGCGGCTTTGATGAATCCCTGGCCATCGCATATAATGATGTTGCTCTTTGCTTCTCACTTTTGGAGAAGGGTTACTACAATGTACTCAGGCCTGATGTTTCGCTTGTTCATTATGAGTCGGTCAGCAGGGGTTTTGATGCGGACGACAGTGAGAAGACAAAGCGAAGGATCAGGGAGATGGAGCATCTGTATGAGCTTCATCCTTCGATGAAGGGTTATGATCCCTGCTTTAATCCCAATCTTAAGAATGATAATGCCGATTTCAGATACGAATGATCATATGATATATCAGGAGGTGTGATGATGGCTCTCAATGAAGCGTGTGCAAGACTCGAGGAAGCGGTTAATTCGTATATTTTCCGTAAAAATGATGAGAATAACCTGAAGCTCAGGGAGGAGCTTGTAAATTTCATAAACAGGAACGATACGGTATATACCTCTGTAAGGATCCTGAAAAAAGGAGCGACCTTTGACTCCGTTGCAGCAGAAGTCAGTTCGGACGGTTCGAGGCCGATATCGATCAGTCTTGTAGGGGCATCCGACGGAGCGTGGATACCTGCATTTACATCAGCCGAGCAGAAGAATCTCGGCGCGGGTCATGAGCTTCTTGAGACGGGGATAATATGGCTGCTTGATTATGCACTTTCCGTAAATGATGTAAGAGGAGTTTCGATCAATCCCTTTGGTGAGCAGATCAATCTGGACAGGGATTCCATCAGAGCTCTTTTGAGAGCTGCCAATGTCGAAGCGGGACTGGGAAAGGCTGTGGAGTAAGGATCATGAATGAAGACAGATACAGGGGAATCGAGTACCCCAAAAGGGAAGCGACCGATGAGTTTATAGACGAAGTGATCGCACATCTGGACAATGAGCTGGAGATCGGTGCGGTGAAAATGACTGTCGAGATGGACGATCATCAGGAAGAGCACTCAAAGGTATCACATAAGTGTTCGAAAGCTTACGGAAGGGAAGCTACGACCATGATCGCACAGCTGGATATGATACATGATCTGTATCTGTCCGAGATGGAAGAATAAAGCTTCGATCAGGTGGCCGTTCGGTTAATAAAAGTTTTATAAGTTTGTGAATGCCCGTAAAATAAGGGTTTCAGGCACTTTGTTAGCACTCATTTTGAATGAGTGCTAATTTTTTATTGACTTTGTTTCACGAGGGTCATAAGATAGGTTCGTATGAAAAATGCAGTTTTAAAGCTGTGTTTAAGGAGGCGAATTTTTATGAACGAAAAAGTTGGAAATCTTTCGATAGACAGCGAAAACATATTTCCGATAATCAAGAAATGGATGTATTCGGATCATGATATTTTTTATCGTGAGCTTGTATCCAACGGCTGCGATGCGGTCACCAAGCTTAAGAAGCTCGATATGATGGGAGAGTATGAGCTTCCTGAGGGCTATAAGGGAAGAATAGATGTATGTCTCGACCCTAAGGAAAAGACTATAACCATAACCGATAACGGACTGGGAATGACAGCCGATGAGGTCGAGGAATATATCACAAAGATCGCATTTTCGGGCGCTACCGATTTCATCGAAAAATATAAGGACAAGAGTAACTCAGACCAGATAATCGGTCATTTCGGACTCGGTTTCTATTCCGCATTCATGGTTGCGGATGAGGTGCATATCGATACCCTGTCATACAAAGAGGGTGCGGCTCCCGTTCACTGGGAGTGTGACGGAAGTACTTCATATCAGCTTGCCGACGGAGACAGAACCGAAGTCGGAACTACGATCACATTGTTTGTAAATGAAGACTGTCTCGAGTTCTGCAACGAGTATAAGGCAAGAGAAGTACTCAGAAAATACTGCGGATTCATGCCTACCGAGATCTACCTGACCAAGAAGGATGATGATTCTACCGAGACCATCGATCTTGAAGATAAGAAAGAAGATGACGTGGTCATTGAGGAGATCCATCCTACCGTGGAGAAGAAAGAGGACGGTACCGAAGAGGTAAAGGGCAAGGAGCGTCTCAAGATCAAAAAACGTCCCGAACTCATAAATGATCCGAATCCCCTTTGGACCAGAAATCCCGCAGAGTGCAAGAAGGAAGATTATCTTGAATTCTACCGCAAGGTTTTCCAGGATTATAAGGAGCCTCTGTTCTGGATTCACCTGAACATGGATTATCCCTTCAACATGAAGGGAATCCTGTATTTCCCCAAGATCAATATGGAATACGATTCTCTTGAGGGAACCATCAAGCTGTACAACAATCAGGTGTTCATTGCAGATAACATCAAGGAAGTCATTCCCGAATTCCTTATGCTCTTAAAGGGTGTTATCGATTGCCCGGATCTTCCTCTTAACGTATCCAGAAGTGCTCTTCAAAATGACGGATTCGTTACCAAGATCTCGGAATACATCACCAAGAAGGTTGCCGAGAAATTGTCCGGAATGTGCAAGACCGACAAGGAAGAGTATGAGAAATACTGGGATGATATAGCTCCCTTCATCAAGTTCGGCTGCCTTAAGGATGACAAGTTCTGCACTAAGATGAACGATTATATCCTGTTCAAGAACATCGATGGCAAGTATCTGACTCTTCCCGAGTGCCTTGAGACCAAGCCTATCGGCGACGAGGATGAGGAGGGTTCATCTGAGGCAGAGGATAAGCCTTCGGATGAAGATAAGACTGAAGCCGGCAGTGATGAGAATTCATCGGAGGATTCCGAAAAGGCAGAAGAAAAGAAGGAAAAGACAATTTATTATGTGACGGATCCTACCCAGCAAAGCCAGTATATCGCGATGTTCAAATCGGCGAAGATGGATGCGGTGATCCTTACACACAATATAGATATGCCTTTCATCCAGCAGCTTGAGAGCAAGAATGAGGGTATCAGCTTTAAGCGCATTGATGCGGATGTATTTGATGCCATGAAGAGCAAGACCTCCAAGAAGGCAGAGGAAGAGCTTTCGGAACTCACCACAAAGGTTGAGGGAATAATGAAGAAGGTCCTTAAGAAGGATAAGATAACCATCAAGGTCGAAAAGCTCAAAAATAAAAAGGTCGCATCCATGCTCACCCTTTCTGAGGAAACCCGCAGAATGCAGGATATGATGAAGATGTATTCCGCAAGGGGAATGGATTTGGGAGATTTCGGAAGCGAAGGAGAGACTCTTATACTCAATGCCGGACATCCTCTTGTTAAGTATGTCACGGAGCATGAAGACGGTGAAAATACCAGGATGATCTGTGAGCAGCTGTATGATCTTGCAAAGATCCAGCAGGCTCCTCTTTCGGCAGATGACATGGCGGCATTTATCAACAGAAGTAATGATATCCTGATGCTCCTTGCCGGCGAAAAATAATATTATCTGAAAGCATGATAACGGCTCCCGAATTCACGTGATCTGTGAACGAGGGAGCTGTTTTTGTTTTGACGGTTCCGGGTGCCTTTGAATGCTTTCGCTGGCCTTGCTTTTTATTTACTAAATCCCCTTCTTTTGGTATAATTAATGCGATCTTTTTGTATTGGGGAGAGGGGTAAATGCGCCGGGTTCTTTCGAGGATATTACAGGGCAATTACACATCTGAAGATCTTACTCTTGATTTTTCCTGCTCCAGGATAGAGATTGATGTTCCTGCGGGGGAAGAATATGAGGGATCATTTCATGTTTATTCAACATCAGACATTGTTCCCGAAGGCAGGATCATATCATCCGATCTCAGGATGGTGCTTATAAACGATACTCTGACAGGCAGTGATTCAGAGATCGCATACAGACTCGAAAAGGATTACTGCTATGAGGGAGATACGGTCAAGGGAGTTTTTTCCGTCATCTCCAACATGGGCGAGTACTATATTCCCTTTACGGTCAATATTGTCAGACCGGTTCCGGATTCATCCATTGGTCCCGTCAAGAATCTTTTCCACTTCACCAATCTTGCAAGAGCTGATTGGAAGGAAGCTGTCTCACTATTTTATTCAAAGCATTTTTCCTACGTTATTGCTGACAGTGATACGCAGACAAAACTTGCATATAAGGCTCTCAGCATCCAGAGGGGAAATGAGATGGGTGTGGAGGAGTTCCTTATCTATGCCGGCAAGAAGAACAGAGTGGCCTACTCGTTCAGGAACGGTGAGATCAACATCAATATCCCATCCAGGGAAAGAGGCAACGGACTTAAGGAAGTAAGTCTTGAGATATCCAAGGACGGATGGGGATATACCCATCTTAATGTCAGATGTGAAGGCGAATATTTCTTCACCGAGACCAAGTCCATCAATGAAGAGGATTTTTCCGGCAACATCTGCACTCTCAAGCTTTTTGTTGATTCATCCGGATGCGCCCCGGGACTTCATCCCGGCAAGCTGATCCTTTTCAACAATTACACAGAGCTTGTCATACCCGTCACTCTCAGCATCGGAGGCAAGGCGCCTGGCGGTGCTTCTGTAAGGTCGAGGAAGGCACTTTTTGTCAAGGTGACCGACTGCTATATAAAGAATATGCTGGGTTCCGACGGAGGAAGTGCATTTATTGCAGAGCAGAACAGGATCATAGATCAGATGCTCACTTTGGATGAATGCGACATCACGGCAAAGCTGATGCAGGCGCATCTTCTTCTCGTTCAGGGAAGGGACAGTGAAGCGGAATGGACCTGCAGCTATGCCGAGGAATTGCTTGAAAAGAATGAAGGTGCCAGAGCGCTTAATTCCAGATCATATGTACTTGACAGAGCATATCTCGATTATCTGCGTATTAAGACAGGTGATGACTCTGCATCAAAAAGAGCAAGAAAGCATCTTGAGGAGATGACAAAACGCTTCAGGGATGACTGGCGTGTCAGGTGGCTGTTTGCCAAGGTGCGTTTCGAGGAAAACGGTGATGTATATGCCATGTGGGATTCCATGAGGCATTTGTGTGATGACGGATGCAACAGCCCTGTCATATATGCTGAGGGAGTCACTCTTTTGAAGGATGAGACTTCACTTGCTTCGGAACCCGACAGATATACCCTTCAGACCATTCTCTTTGGACTCAAGAAAAATGTCCTTGGAGAGGAGATGAAGGAGAACCTACTTTATATCTCCGGAAGGAGCCGCACATCCATCCCGCTCCTTTTGAGAAATCTGGAGCTCATGTATTCAGTGAGCCCCGACAACCGCGTACTTGAGGAGATCTGCTCCCAACTGATCAGGAGCTACAGAAGGGACAGCGAATCAGCGCTCTGGTATAAGAGAGCTGCCCTTGAGGATATAAGGCTTACCAATCTCTATGAGAATTATGTAATGAGCCTCGACGAGGATTCATTTACAGATATTCCGATGAATGTCCTCAAGTATTTTTCCATGTCCGATACGCTCGATGCCGAGCATACGGCTAACCTTTACCATTACGTGATAAGGCACAGGAAGGAACTTGGAAATCTTGTGGATGTCTATCTTCCCAAGATGGAGAGCTTTGCCATGGATCAGATCGGGAAGGGCATCATTACCAGGCATCTTGCCGCACTTTACTATGATGTTATCAGTCCCGCATCCCTGGACAGAAATAATGCCAGGATCTTTGCCGACATGCTTTTTTCGGTATGGCTTAAGACTTCAGATCCGAAATTTGTCAAGGCGTATGTGTACCAGAAAGGCTTTAAGCATCCCTGGGAGTACAAGCTCGGTGAAGGCGGAGGCTGGGTTTCCGTATATGGCAGCGACTATCTTATAGCCCTTGAGGATTCATCCGGGAACAGGTACGTAAAGAGTGCCGAGTACACCCTTGAAAAGCTGATGCTACCGGGCAAATTCATGAAGGCGGTATCTGACTGCGTTTATGACAATGACAGATTTAATATAAGTATTTTGTCTTCCATAAAGGGTGAAGACAGGGTTGATGAGAATAACATTCTCAGATATCAGAATCTTTCCGTTTCCAATGAACTGGAAAGACATACCGCAGATGAATACCTTCTCAGGATACTTGATTATTTTGCATCCAAGGCTGACCGTGTATCGCTTGTAAACGGGCTCAGCAAGATAGAGCCTGTCCTCATGACACCGGAAAGCAGATGCGAGATCATGCGTCTGATGCTGCAAACAACCGATTACAGGCCCATATATGATCTGATAAAGAGATGCGGCCCCTATTTTGCCGATCCCAGATATATGCAGACCTTCCTTGACAGGCAGCTCCTTGATACAGAGGAAGAGGATCCGGTGCTTACGGCTTCTGCGATCTATTGCATAAGCCTTGGCAAGAAGGACGGAATAATCCTTAAGTATCTGGCATCCTTCTACAGAGGCCAGTGCAAGGATCTCAGAAATATATGGAAGATGTCCGGAGGATACGGCGTTGACCGAAGGACCATCGAAGAGCGCATGCTCATTCAGATGCTTTACAGCGGAGCATTTGTCGGTGAAAGAAATGAGATATTTGAAGATTATCTGACTCAGGATCCGGATCCGGATGTTGTAAAAGCTTTTCTTCTTCAGTCCTGTTACGATTATTTTGTTCATGAGAAGCTTATATCACCCGGAGTTTTCGCTGAGCTCGATAAGCTCGAAGCTGGTGAGTTTACTCTTCCTAAAGAAGCGGGACTTGCATATCTCAAATACTATTCCGAAAGCCCGAGGGAGATAACGGACGAGATCAGAAAGAGGATAATAGAGCTTCTTTCCGCGATGATGAAGGAAAGGATACATCTTGGGATGTTCCAGAACTTCCTGTCAGAAGAAGCGTTCCCCGAGGGCGAACTCAGGACAGAGCTCCTTGAGGTTATGGATGTGATGAGTGACAGGACTGTCATTGATTACAGGGCGACGGAAGGAAACAGCGCCGTAATCCATTATACCTTTACCGGAGATCAGGGAGATTACGGAAAATATAAGGAAGAGCGTATGAGGGATGTATGCGGCGGCGTATGCTTCAAGGAATTCGTTCTGTTCTTTGGAGAGTGCGTCCAGTATTACATCACGGAGGAGACCGCAAGCGGCTCGGAACTCAGGACAAGCGGCGTGCTCCGTAAAAATGATGTGCTGGGACCGGCCGAAGGATCCAGATTCGGTTTGATCTCGGATATGCTCATAAGCAATACTCTTCAGGATTACGATACGTTTGACAAGCTGTATGACGAATACTATAAAAAGGAGTTTCTGAACAAAAAACTGTTCAGATTGGAATGATATGTTAAAACTTCCGGGTGGCTTTGGCAGTTCCGGAAAAAAGTATATTGTGGGCTTTGATCTCACCGATACCTCATGCGGGATCAGCTATTGTTCGGATCAGGGAGATATCAGGACGGTATCCCTTGTCGCAGGTGAGGAGGAATATGTGATTCCTATGGCACTCTCCAAAAGACACGGTGCCGGACAGTGGTTTTTCGGAAGGGAAGCATATGCTTCATCGGATGCGGGTGAGAGTATTCTTGTTGCCAATCTTTTCTCAAAAGCTCTGTGGGGCGAGGACACCCATATCGACGGACTTGTGTACGGAGCGGGAAGCCTGTTTACCCTTTATCTTAAGAGAGCGTTCGGGCTTCTTCAGAGTGTGGGATCTTTTGACAGGATGGAAGCTGTCATGTTCACGCTTCCCGAGGTTACGGTCCAGGCAATGGAGCTTATTAAAGAATCGCTCAGAAGCCTCCATATCAAAACTGACAAGATATATTTCATGTCACATTCGGAGAGCTTCTATCACTATGTTGCGGAGCAGGGAGATGACAGGCTTCATGCGGGGCCGGTTCTTTTCACCGTGGATGACAGAAAGCTCTGTATGACCAAGCTCCGTGTAGGAAGGCATACCGTGCCCCAGGTAGTGCATGCCGAGACTTCGTATTATGAACTTCCCCGGGACAGAGGAACACTTCCCGATGACCTTGACAGTACGCTTCTTAAGGCAGCTCAGGGCAGCACATCCTTCGGGCAGGAGTATTCATATTATCTTGTGGGCGAGGAATTTACGGAGGATTCGCTTTCCAATTCGCTGAAATATATGTGCGGAAAGGGAAAGGTATACGGAGGGACCAATCTTTTTTCAAAGGGTGCGGTCATAGCCTTGCTTGAAAAAAATGAGGTCATGGGCAACGCCTCCGGCAATAAGAAAAAGAACGCAGAAAAACAGCCCGCCTTTATCTTTCTCGGAGATGACAAGCTTACAAGCAATATAGGAATGAACCTGCTGAGTCAGGGAAGCGATGCATATTATGCTCTTCTCGATGCGGGAACATGCTGGTTTGAGGCGGAAGGATCCGTTGAGTTTTATATTTCCGGAGGCAGTGAGGTAACGCTTTCGGTTTCGTCCATAACGGACGGAGGCAATTCGGATGTCATAATAAGCCTTGACGGATATGAGGGCGAGCTTACAAGAATGAAGCTCAGTGCCACGATGTCGGATATAAGGACTCTGAATGTTGTGATCGAAGATATGGGACTTGGTGCATTTACCAGGACCAAGGCAAATAAATGGGAAGAGGAGATTGAGCTTCCGTAATGGCTTCAAGGATTTCGCTCGGAATAGGAATATATTCACAGGTTCCCTATGTGATACCCGGAATAGAGATACCGGTCTATTGCATAGAGGAGCTTTGCGTTGCCTTTAAGGAAAATGCGGTTCTTATAGATGAGCAGATAATGAACAAGGGACTGACCGAATGGATCTTCAGGGATCTGGGGCTCAGAGAACTGGCGGATGCTCTCATAGGGATCATGAACTCAAAGCCTGTCCTCGGAGAATTTTGCAGATACATAATGGAATATACCGGTCTCTTTGACAGGGCAACGATATTTGAAGTCTGCAAGATGCTTACGATGGGCGCGGGAATGTCTACCATGGAGCGCCAGAAAAAGCAGGCGGATACCCTTGCGGAGAACGGCAACTATGAATCCGCTATCCATGCATACAGGAATATGATCGACAAGTGGAACGAATCCGGAAGTGAGGAGGCTCCTGCAGCTCTTTCACTGCTAGGCAGTGTGTATCATAATCTCGGATGTTCATATGCGGGGATGATGAAGTACAGACTCGCCGCGGCTGCCTTCAGAAAAGCATACGGATATGCACCCACAAGCGAACATCGTCACAGCTACATCGCAGCTCTCAGGCTTTCCATGTCCGGAACGGACTTTGTCAGATACGTCGCCGATAATCCGGAGCTTGGCCCCGATTCGATATCGATCGAAGAGGAAATGGATTCGCTCAAAAAAGAATATGAAACAGGCGGAGAGGGTATCACACATCAGATCATGAAAACCACCAGAGCCCAGTTTGAAGGCGCGGATATCTCCCGGGATAATGAGCATATTCTCGAGATACTCAAGGAAAAATACAGAAATCAGATGCCGGTGAATTAAATGGGATTTTTTTCCAAACTGTTAAAAAAAGCATCAAGAAAAGCGCAGGACCTGTTTGAATACGAAGACGAGGAAGTGGTTTATGACAGGGAAGGCATAGACTTCCATGATCAGACCCAGCGCACGCGGTATATAGCCGAATGCCTTGAGCAGATGGCTGAGGGTACCCGCGATATGGATCTTCTTAAAAACGAATATGATAAGGTTACATCTTATCTGAAGGATATGGAGGAGATCGAAGCACTTCCGGATTCGTCCAGGGCAGAGATAAACTCCGTTGCAAAAAAGCTTGTCGAATATGAGGATGATATAGAAAAGTTCCGTACCAGAAAATCTCCTCTTTCCGACGAGCAGTTTGCTTTTTTGAGAAGAAGAGAAAAAGAGATTCCCGATGGCCTTGCATCCATAAGGGAAAACGAACGTATGGCGGTCCTTATCAAAAAGGATCTTAAGCGTCTTGACGGAGAAAGAAAGGCTCTTGCGTTCAGACGAAATGAGCTTGGCGATACCATGGACAATATGCGTGGAATGGCCATCATCTTTTCGACCGCTGCAGCAGGACTTCTTATTATTCTTGCCATCATGCAATTTGCTCTCGGCATGAATGTCTATATAGGCTATTTCCTGTGCATTGCAACCGCAGCCATTGCGCTGACTGTGGTATGCGTAAGGTATATCGATGCCTCACACGAACTGGACAAGACCGCCGGAAGCAGCGGAAAGCTGATCCAGCTTCAAAATACCGTCAAGATCCGTTATGTCAATAACCGCAATCTGCTTTCATATCTGTATATGAAATATGAATGCAAAAACGGAAAGGAGCTTGAGGAGCTCTGGAGCATGTACACCAGGGAGGCTGAGGACCGCAGACAGTTCAGTGAGAATTCTGCGGGTGCTGTGATGGCTAAGGAAGACCTTATCAGGCTCCTGGCAAAATATCACGTTGAAAGCCCGGCCAGATGGGTCGATCAGATCCCTGCTCTCCTTGATAAGAAGGAAATGGTCGAGTTAAGGCATGGTTATATCCTCAGAAGGCAGGCTCTCAGGGAGCAGATCGAGCTTAATGACAATCTGGCAAGATCTGCCAAGAACGAGATCACCGAGGTTGCAAAGGCTTATCCCATGTATGCGCAGGAAATCCTTGAGATGACCGAAAAATTCGAGCCGGAGAACTGAAAAAAATACCCGTTGCTTTACAGCCTGGGCTCCTGCCTTGCTCAAATGGAGGCTTCAGCTTTTATGCAAACGGGGCACATGTTTTTGCGCAAATGGCGGCTTTAGCTTTTATGCAAACGGCGGCCCATGCTTTTGCGTGAAATATTTGCAAGAAGATAGATAAAAGTGTATAGTATGTTGGTCTTTTAAATGACCTTATCATAATTCTAAAGAGGAGAAGATGATGGAAGAACTTAAGCCGGTAAAAGAGGGAAAAGTAAGGGAGATCTATGACAACGGAGATTCTCTGATCATGGTGGCAACCGACAGGATAAGCTGCTTTGATGTGATACTCCACAATACAGTTACAAAAAAGGGTACTGTCCTTACCCAGATTTCCAAATTCTGGTTTGATTATACCAAGGATATTGTTCCCAACCATATGATCACAACCGATAATAACGAGATGCCTGAGTTCTTCAGACAGCCTCAGTTTGTCGGCAATTCCATGATGTGCAGAAAGCTGGAGATGCTTCCCCTTGAGTGCATTGTAAGAGGATATATCACCGGAAGCGGCTGGGCTTCATATCAGAAGAACGGCACCGTCTGCGGCATCACTCTTCCCGAGGGACTCAAAGAGAGCGAAAAGCTTCCTGAGCCTATTTATACTCCTTCTACCAAGGCTGAGATAGGTGATCATGATGAGAACATTTCCTATGAACAGTCCATCGCACATCTTGAGAAGTATTATCCCGGAAAAGGCGAAGAGTATGCTTCAAAGCTCAAGGAGCTTACCATCACTCTTTATAAGAAGTGTGCGGATTATGCACTGACGAGAGGCATTATCATTGCCGATACAAAGTTTGAGTTCGGACTTGATGAGAACGGAAATATCGTTCTTGCAGACGAAATGCTCACTCCCGACAGCTCAAGATTCTGGCCCCTTGAAGGCTATGAGGCAGGAAAGAGCCAGCCTTCGTTTGACAAGCAGTTTGCACGTGACTGGCTTAAGGCTAATGACGGCAAGCATGACTGGACACTTCCTCAGGATATCGTGGATAAGACTATTGAGAAGTATCTTGAAGGCTACAGACTTCTTACCGGAATGGAGCTTTGATCCTTTTGATCCGGTAAAACAGGCATTTTGACAGATTCAGAAAGGTTATATTATGGCTACAGATTGCTATTCAAGTCCTCTTTCGGAGCGTTATGCAAGTAAGGAGATGCAGTTTATCTTCTCCCAGGATAAAAAATTCCGTACATGGAGAAAGCTTTGGATCGCACTTGCAGAGACTGAGATGGAACTCGGGCTTTCCGAGGACGGAAAACCGGTCATCACTCAGGAGATGATCGATGAACTCAAGGCTCATGCCGAAGATATCAATTATGATGTTGCAAGGAGAAGAGAAAAGGTTGTCCGTCATGATGTAATGAGTCATGTATATGCGTACGGACAGCAGTGCCCCAAGGCTGCAGGTATCATCCATCTCGGTGCTACCAGCTGCTATGTTGGAGACAATACCGACATTATCCTTATGAAGGAAGCTCTTGTTCTTGTACGTAAAAAGCTTCTCAATGTCATCTCCAATCTTGCAGTCTTTGCAGATAAGTATAAGGATCTTCCTACTCTGGCTTTTACTCATTTTCAGCCTGCACAGCCTACGACTGTCGGAAAGAGGGCTACTCTCTGGCTTAATGAGTTCATGATCGACCTGGAGGATCTTGATTACGTTCTCGGATCCCTTAAGCTTCTCGGATCGAAGGGAACTACCGGAACCCAGGCTTCCTTCAAGGAGCTCTTTAACGGTGATGACGAGACCATCGATAAGATTGATCCCATGATCGCAGCGAAGATGGGATTTGATTCGGTGTATCCCGTGTCCGGGCAGACCTACTCCAGAAAGGTCGATACAAGGGTCATCAATGTTCTTGCCGGCATCGCCGCATCAGCTCACAAGATGAGCAATGATATAAGACTTCTCCAGCATCTTAAGCAGGTTGAAGAGCCTTTTGAGAAGAATCAGATAGGTTCTTCCGCGATGGCATATAAGAGAAACCCCATGAGAAGTGAAAGGATCGCATCACTTGCAAGATATGTTATGGTCGATGCTCTCAATCCTGCCATTACCTCAAGTGTGCAGTGGTTCGAGAGAACTCTCGATGATTCCGCAAATAAGAGACTGTCCGTTCCCGAGGGCTTCCTTGCAACCGACGGAATACTCGATCTTTGCATGAATATCACCGCACCCGGCGGAATGAAGGTATATCCCAAGGTCATCGAGAAACAGTTCATGGCAGAGATTCCCTTTATGGCTACAGAGAATATCATGATGGATGCCGTTAAGAACGGAGGAAACCGTCAGGAACTTCATGAGAAGATCAGGACTCTCTCCATGGAAGCGGGAAGACATGTCAAGGAAGAGGGAAGGGATAACGATCTTCTTGATATGATCGCGGCAGATCCCGATTTCAATATGAGCCTTGATGACCTCAAAGCTTCCCTTAAACCTGAGAATTATGTCGGACGCGCTCCCAGACAGGTCGAGGTTTACCTCAGGGATGTGGTAAGGCCCGTGCTTGATGCAAATAAGGATGTTCTCGGTCTTGATGCGGAAATCAACGTATGATCTGATTTAATACTTTACTAAAATGAAGCGTTAAGATAAAATAGATGCTCGGGGTCTGATGAGACGGCTTGCGACAGGCGTGGTACGATCAGCGGATCCGGATGCGTTAACACAGTTTTGAAAGGCGGAAATTAAATGGTCTCAGCTATTGTTGGTGCTAACTGGGGTGATGAAGGAAAGGGCAAGATGACAGACATGCTTGCTGCCGATTCTGATATAGTCATCCGTTTTCAGGGCGGAGCAAATGCAGGACATACCATAGTCAACAACTACGGTAAATTTGCTCTTCATACACTTCCCTCAGGAGTGTTTTATTCACATACCACTTCCATAATCGGAAACGGAGTGGCGCTTAATATTCCCCTTCTTATCGATGAGATTAACGGACTGGTTGAAAAGGGTGTGCCCAAGCCGCGTATTCTTGTGTCTGACAGAGCCCAGATCGTAATGCCTTATCATATTCTTTTTGACAAGTATGAGGAGGAGAGACTCGCAGGCAAATCCTTCGGTTCAACCAAGTCAGGTATTGCTCCTTTCTATTCCGACAAGTATGCCAAGATCGGCTTCCAGGTAAGTGAGCTCTTTGATGATGAGCTGCTTGAGGAAAAGGTTCCGAGAGTTCTTGTTCAGAAAAATGTTCTTTTGAGAGAACTTTATCATAAGCCTGAGATCTCGGTTTCTGAAACTCTTGAAACACTTAAAAAATACAGAGACCTTATCGCTCCTTATGTTTGCGATGTTTCTCTCTTCCTTGACGAAGCACTTAAGGCAGGAAAGAAGATCCTTCTCGAGGGTCAGCTTGGTACAATGAAGGATCCCGATCACGGTATCTATCCCATGGTCACCTCTTCATCGACACTCGCATCTTACGGTGCCATCGGAGCCGGTATCCCTCCCTATGAGATAAAGAGGATCGTAACCGTCTGCAAGGCGTATTCATCTGCGGTAGGAGCGGGAGCCTTTGTTTCCGAGATCTTCGGAGAAGAGGCCGATGAACTCAGAAATCATGGCGGAGACGGCGGAGAGTTCGGTGCTACTACCGGACGTCCCAGAAGAGTCGGATGGTTTGACTGTGTTGCTTCCAAATACGGATGCAGACTTCAGGGAACAACCGAGGTGGCATTCACTGTTCTTGATATACTTAAGTATCTTGATGAGATCCCGGTATGCGTTGCCTACGAGATCGACGGCAAAGAGACCAAGGACTTCCCCGTAACCTGCAAGCTTGAGAAGGCTAAGCCCGTTCTTAAGACCTTCAAGGGATGGAAGACAGACATCAGAGGCATCAAGAATTATGATGATCTCCCTGCAGAATGCAAGGAGTACGTTGAATTTATCGAAAAGGAGATAGGATATCCTATCACCATGATATCCAATGGTCCTTCACGAGATGATATCATCTACCGTACTTCACCTTTATCAAAGTGATGACATGAGACCCGGGTGATCTTCCCGGGTCTCATTTAATGTATGACTTAAACGGTTTTAGTCGGATTCTGCC
This sequence comes from uncultured Lachnospiraceae bacterium, assembly GCA_946531495.1. Taxonomy (GTDB): domain Bacteria; phylum Bacillota; class Clostridia; order Lachnospirales; family Lachnospiraceae; genus AC2028. The sequence goes on from CAMNAQ010000026.1 coordinate 16,688, forward strand.
CTGACAGGCAGGATATGTGAAAAGATATGATCAAAAATATAGTATTTGATATAGGAAATGTACTTGCTGACTTCAGATGGGAAGGCTTTTTGGCAGATAAGGGCTTTGACGGAGCCATGGTCGAAAGGATCGGAAAAGCATCGGTAAACAGCTCCTTCTGGCATGAATTTGACAGAGGGATAATGAGCTTTGATGAGATCTTTAACGGATTCGTATCTAATGATCCCGAAATAGAAAAAGAGCTTCACAAGGCCTTTGACGATTTTAAGGGGATAGTCACCAAAAGGGATTATTCCATTCCGTGGATCGAAAGCATCAAAGCTGCCGGATATAAGGTCTTTTATCTTTCCAACTATCCCGAAAGGATCTATAACGACTGCAGGGAAGCCCTGGATTTTACGGACCATTGCAATGGCGGTATCTTAAGCTTCATGGAAAAAAAGGTAAAGCCGGATCACGAATTTTACCGGCTTTTAACAGACAGATACGGGCTTATTCCCGAAGAATGCATTTTTATGGATGATCTGGAGGCAAATGTAAAGGCAGCCACAGAGTGCGGCTTCAACGCATTTGTTTTCACAGATAAAAAGAGCGCGGAAGAAAGCTTAAAAAAGCTCGGAGTTATGATCTGACCGAATCCTCTTTGGCCGTATCTTCGGATGTTTCGGAAGGGATTTCCGAAACGGAATCCTTAAGGCTTTCGCGTTCTTCCTTTGCCTTTCTTGCTTCGCTTTCCCCGGGGATCTCGGGAACACTTGCGATGGTACGCTTTCCTGTCGCCTGGGTATAGATCCAGATATAGATATAGGCAACTATCGGAACTATAACTGTTGCAAAAAGACATATCGCAAACAGCCTGCCTCCCGTTTCCGGCATGAAGATCGCGGCTATAAGCGTGCCGAGATAGATCATGATCAGAAAAGCGATGACAAGTATCGCGCAGATCCTTTTTGGTGTCCATTTATCTTTGTTACTCATAAATACCTCTTGTATGATGCAGCGGACCGTCTTGACGGATCTGCCGTTTTTATGTTGTTCGTATTTACTGTTACAAGGTGCGGGCTTTGCTTTTTTGCCCGTGCTGATAATGATACACAAATACAGCCTGTTTTACAATAAAAGAAGCGTTTGAGGTGCTTTATGAACGAAAAAGGCGTATAATATACTGTTGTGCAAAGCTGCACGAGAGACTGATGAAAAAAGTCATCAGACGGCTCATGGCGATGCTGAACCTGCGAAGAAATGTTTTTGAGGAACCGGGCGATGGATAAGATTGAAAAAATTGCTGAAGAGATCCTTGAACAACTTGAGATAAAAGATGTGTTTTCCTTTACCGTTGGTGATGTGACGGTGAATGTAGCGGAATCTGTGGTGGTAAGCTGGATAGTCATAGGCGCCGTCCTTGTGCTCAGCCTGATACTTACAACCGGATTAAAGGTGAAGAACATATCGAGAAGGCAGGCACTTGCGGAATGGCTCGTTACAAAGGGTGAAGAGCTTGTCGGTGGAATGGTTGGCGAAGAAGGCCGCGAATACGTGCCTTATCTTCTTACCGTTCTTATTTACATCGGCTTTTCTAACTGCATAGGACTGTTTGGATTTAAGCCGCCGACCAAGGACCTGAATGTCACCGCCGCACTTGCCATCATGAGTATCGTCCTTGTACAGGCAGCGGCGATCCGCAGGAAGAGCGTCGGAGGATGGATCAAGGGGTTTACACAGCCGGTAGCGCTCGTTACCCCGATCAATATACTTGAACTCGGGATCAAACCGCTTTCGCTGTGCATGCGACTTTTCGGAAACGTACTCGGAGCATTTGTTATCATGGAGCTGCTCAAGGTGGTGGTCCCCGCTGTACTGCCCGCAGCATTTTCACTGTATTTTGATCTGTTTGACGGTTTTCTGCAGGCATATGTATTCGTATTTCTTACGGGAATGTATATAAAAGAGGCTATTGAATGATGAAGGTCTGACCGCAGAGATCAGGAAAGGCCGGACCGATATTAAGGAGGAAACAAAATGGTAGCACTTGGAGCAAGTATTGCGGCACTTGGATGTGTCGGAGCAGGCGTAAGCCTCGGAATCGCAACTGCAAAGGCATGTGATGCATGCGCACGTCAGCCTGAAGCAGACGGCAAGATCATGAAGCTTCTCATTCTCGGAGGCGCTCTTGCAGAGGCAACCGCGATCTATTCATTCGTTATCGGAGTTATGATAATCCTGTTCCTTCAATGATCATTTGCAGGTCTATTTCAGAGGTGAGAAATGCTCAGATTTGATATTAATTTTCTGTTTACGATAATAAACGTTCTTATTCTGTTTGGTGTCGTAAAGCTTTTCCTCATAAAGCCTGTACACAGGATCCTTGATAAGCGCAGGGAAGAAGTTGAATCCACATATGCCGAGGCTGACAAGGCTAAGGACGAAGCACTTGCCGTCAAAAAGCAGTATGACGACTCGATCGGTGATATAGAAGCCGAGAAGGAGCGCCGTTTTGCCGAGGCCAGAAACCAGGCAAACAGCGAATATGAGCGTATGATGGAGCAGGCCAGAAAAGAGTCCGACAGGATCATCATGGCTGCGAAGAAGGAGGCTGAGGAGGAAAGACTGATCAGACTCAGGAAGGCCAACCAGGAGATCACGGATATCGTTGCAAAGGCTGCCGAGAGGATCGTTACTGCCGATCAGAGCGAAGATATGAATAAGGAACTGTATGACAGATTCCTTGAGCAGGCTAAGTAAGGGAGAAGCGCGATATGGCTAAGAAACCGGGATTTCAGGTTGTCCTTTATTATGTCACGCCGCCTTCGGAAGAACAGCTTCAGGGCATCTGGAATTTTATTCTCGGAAAATATGTAAATGAAGAAAGATCGGCGGAGGATATAGATTTTTCCGT
>CAMNAQ010000027.1 GCA_946531495.1 uncultured Lachnospiraceae bacterium
ACTTCGGAGGAACAGAATGTACTGACAGACGGGACGGATGACGGAGATGATTAAGGTGTATGCGTACAGGATGTACCGGAGCCGCCTTAATCTGTCGATGGGCGGGGCTTTAATGGAGCCAAACGCTTTATGTTTGGCTCCTACGAGGTCTCGGGGCAGCGCCCTGAGCAAGCTACCAAAATCCCATTTTGGTATAGCTTGCCTATACCAGAATGAATCTGGCTATGAAGAAGGAGAAGGACTATGGCTAATTATGATAAATTTACACGGGCGGATACGGGACTGTTTGCCCACTGCGAGAGGAAAAGGGATGAGAACGGTAATTATGTGACATTCGGGAATCAGCGGATAGATCCAAACAGAACGCATCTTAACTATAACCTCTGTACCGATACAAGGGAACAAAAGGACATACTTGAAGAGCGCCTTTCGGCCCCTGACATAAAGTGCATGAACAGGGCGAATGTGAATGTATTTGGGAGCTGGTGCGTGACACTCCCTACCCAGGCACCGGATCTTGATGAGAACGGTGCGATTATTTATGAGGAAAAGGAAGTACACCATAAGGATGGTACGGTGACGGTTGAAAATGTGCCGAAACTGCACGATATATCCTTTGATGAGAAACAGACGGATGAATTCTTCCGTCTGTCCTATGAGTTTTTGAGAGAAAGGTACGGCAGGGAAAATGTGATCTCTGCATATGTACATAAGGATGAGACCACTGACCACATGCATTTCCTCTTTATCCCTCTCGTAGAAGATAAGAAGTGGAATGAAAAACATCCCGATAAGCCACCTCGGAAAAAGGTATGCTCCAAGGAACTTATGAACAAGACGGAGCTTAATAGGTTCCATCGGGAGTTTCAGGAGTACCTTGATGAACATTCTGAAAAAGACTTATACCCTGTACTTAACGGTACGACCATAGGCGGTGCACGTACCATTGCTGAAATGAAAGCAGAAAGTGCATTGGAGGAAGCAATTCAGTTATCGGTACAGGCCAACACCGCAAAAGAGCATGCAGAGGAAGAAATAGCAAGGATAGACAAGGAGGTTGAGACCGTACAAAGGGATGCAAAGGAATACATCGAAACGCTCCATCAAAGAGAGGATGACGCCCTGAATGCGGTAATGAATGAGTTTGATGAATGGGCTAAGGGTGAGGAACAGAAGGAACGGGCGAGCGTCACAGAAATAAAACGGTCGTTAGAAAATCTCGGTGCAACACCGGACATGGAACAGCCTTTGACTGAACTTGCGAGATCGCTTGATAATCCGCTTATAGGAAAAGATGGGAAAACATATGTTGCCATCCCCAGCCCCGGCAGTCTGATCCCTCTGCTTAAGAAAGTGGTACGAAAGATGCTCGGTGCATTTGGCTGGAGTCATGATCTGGCAGAAAAAACCAAGGAACATGTCGAACATGCAAGGGCATCCTTAAGGGCAAAGCTTCCTCAAAAGAAACAGGAAGCTGACAGATTAAATGAGGCAAGATGGGCGGCTGAGCGCCAGATACGGCAGGAACAGCAGGTACAGACACGAAAGAAAAATGAGTCTTTCTTATCATGAAAAGTAGCGTAAAATCAATAAGAAATGGAAGGAACCGTCTTGAAAAATCACGCTTGATATTGTATAGTATGGTTACAAGGAGAAGTGTGTCCTTTGATACGAACAGGAGGTCTTTGTGGGAGTAATAGATACCGAAGGAAAGAAGTATCTTTCCGATAATGAGATATTTGCGGATGCATTCAACTACCTTGTATATGGTGGAGAGCAGGTCATAAAAGCTAATGAACTTCGTGAAATAGACACGACAGAACTTGCTGTCCCCTATGGTAATGAAGCTAAAGCTCCGGTACAAAAGTACAGGGATATCCTAAAACTCTGGAATGCAATGATGGATGACAATGCGATTTATGTCATCATGGGAGTAGAACTTCAGGATAGAGTGCACTACGGAATGCCCGTCAAGGATGGACTTTATGATATGCTCGGTTATTCCAAGCAGATTGAAGAGATTAGAAGGTCATACCGAAGAAAGAACGGAGTAAAAGATAATGACGGAGAAATTACCGCAGATGAAGGAACTCTAAAGATAAAACTCACAAGCGAAGAGTTTCTTTCAGGACTTCGCAAGGGAGATAAACTGATACCTATCGTTACTGCTGTTGTTTATCTTGGGGATACGCCATGGGACGGACCAAGATCCCTACATGATATGCTCGATTTCAAATCAGATGTTATAAAGGGTTTCGTGCCGGACTACAAACTCAATTTGATATCACCGGCAGATATGAGTGATAATGAGTTTAACAAGTTCCATACTGATCTTGGATTTGCTATGGAAGTTATAAAGCATCAATCATCGGATGCCGATGAAGTAATCAGTAGAACCAATCACAGGAAGATTGACAGAGATACAGCATTATTCTTAAACAGTGCGGTAAAACTCAACTTGGAATATGATGAAGAAACAGGAGGTGTTGATATGTGCCTTGCAATGGAAAAAAAACAAAAGAGGGATGAGATAAACGGGGCAATCAAGGGAATGAGAATCGCGGGAATGTCGGAAAGTGACATTATTGCCAAGATTATTGAGAACTTTAATGTGACCAAGGAATATGTCGCTGCTCTTTTATCTCCCAAGAAAGCATAGTAACAAGACAGAATAATACATTTGAAATATCAACTGAGTGAAGATTATTATGATGATTGAAATGGGCAGTAGCTCTTTAGAGGCTATTGCCTGTTTTTGCGAAGAGGATAATACAGTTGGTGATGTGGACGGTATTTACAGATGAAAACAATAACAATTATTGAAGACGATATAGCATTAAATAACGGCATTGCCCTTGCCTTGAAAAACAATGATTATTCCTTTACGCATCATTACAGGCTCGGCGATTTCGACCCTAACGAGCCGACAGATATTATCATTCTTGATATTAATCTTCCTGATGGCAACGGTTTTGAATTCCTGAAAAAAATCCGTCGGACTACTGATATCCCAGTCATCATTCTCACAGCGAACGACCTTGAAACTGACGAAGTCACAGGATTGGAACTTGGCGCGGACGACTACATAACAAAGCCGTTCAGCCTTATGGTGCTTCGTGCAAGGATTGACAAGGCACTGAGTAGATCATCCGGATCTGCAGATTCCAGCTATAATGACGACACCTATATTTTCGATTTTGAGAAAATGGAGTTCTTCGAAAATGGTAATCCCATAGAGCTTAGTAAGACAGAGCAAAAGCTGTTAAAGATACTGATACATAATAAGGGGCAGACACTTACAAGGGAGTACCTTGTTGACAAAATATGGACGGACGGCGCGGATTATGTGGATGAAAATGCACTGTCAGTAACGGTGAATCGCTTGCGAAAAAAGCTGAATGATACTGATCATATACAGACCGTTTATGGTATCGGATATGCATGGAGACTGAAATAATGTTTACTGATAGAAGAGTACTTAAGCGTCTTGATAAGATGCTTGATGACGGTATAAACGGCACATTCGAGGAATCCGACTATGACGAAACAAGACTCTCAAAGCTTGAATTCAAGTGGCTTCGGTATCTTACATCTTCAAAGCTATCCGCACAAAAGACCGAGCAGGATCGTGAAAGATTAAAAGAGCTGGTATCGGATATCTCACATCAGACGAAAACACCTCTTGCAAATATTCTGCTTTATACGCAGCTTTTGCAGGAGCAGAGTCTTGATGAGCAGTGTCTGCATCTTGCGGAAGAGATACAAAAACAGTCAGAGAAGCTTGAATTTCTGATACAATCGCTTGTAAAGACTTCGCGGCTTGAAACGGGAACATTTCAGCTATCGCCGAAAGAGAACGATGTTAATGATATCATAGAGTCCGTTATAGGGCAGATTGCTTCAAGAGCCGACAGTAAGCATATACAGATACTTTATGCCCCTGAACACTATGTTGCCAAATATGACAGCAAATGGACCCAGGAAGCGCTTTTCAATATCATCGACAATGCGGTCAAGTATTCGCCGGAAAGAACAGCAATTACGGTAATGGCAAAATCCTTTGAGATGTTTGTCTGTATTGCTGTTTCGGATAACGGAGCGGGCATTGCCGAGAACGAGCTGCCTAGCATTTTCGGACGATTCTACCGCGGGAAGAATGTCAGAGAATACAGCGGAGTTGGTATCGGTCTGTATCTTTCCAGGCAGATCATCGAGGGACAGGGCGGATATATCACGGTGGAATCCACCGAAGGCAAAGGCTCTGTATTCAAAATGTTCATACCGAGGTGAAATCTTTCAAAACTGTTAGATTTTCGACAGATTATGGAAAGAATTGACTGTTATAATCGGTGCAGTGGAGATAATTCACTGCATTTTATTATGAGGAGAGAGATAACATGACGGTTCTGAAATCAGAAGCACTAACAAAGATATACGGTGACGGGGAGAGCAAGGTTACAGCTCTTGATAATGTGGATTTAAGCGTAGAACAGGGGGAGTTTGTTACAATAGTCGGCACATCGGGTAGCGGAAAATCGACACTTTTGCATATGCTTGGCGGACTTGACAGACCGACATCGGGCAAGGTGTATGTGGAAAACAAGGACATTTTTTCATTGAAGGACGAAGCCTTGACGATATTCCGAAGACGAAAGATTGGGTTTGTGTTTCAATCCTTTAATCTTGTGCCGACATTGAATGTATATGAGAATATCGTTTTTCCGATACAGCTTGACGGAAACGACATTGACGACAAATTTGTGGAAGAGGTAATTTGTTCCCTCGGTCTTACAGATATGCAGGAACGGTTGCCAAATCAGCTCTCCGGAGGCCAGCAACAGAGAGTCGCTATCGCAAGAGCGTTGGCAACCAAACCAGCCATAGTTCTTGCAGACGAGCCTACGGGGAATCTTGACAGCAAAACCTCGCAGGATGTTCTCAGTCTGCTGAAAGTGACGGGACAGAAATTCAGTCAGACAATCGTGATGATAACTCACAATGAAGCGATTGCACAGATGGCAGATCGCATTGTCCGTATTGAAGACGGCCATATCATCAAGGGAGGATATCCGAATGACTAAGGTGAGTAATAAAAAGGTTATCCGGCAGCTTGCTTTCCGTGAACTGAAGAGTAACCGGAAAATGAATTTTGTGGTCATTCTTTCAATCATATTAACCTGTATTCTGTTCACATCTTTGACATCTATCGGCGGAAGGCTGATAAACGGAGCTCAACAGGAAACGATGAGACAGGTCGGCGGCGATAGAATGGCTGGATTAAAAAATGTTCTGCCGGAGGATTATGAAAAGGTCAGAGCGGACAGCATGGTAAAAGATGTTGTATATCGTATCATTGTCGGCCGTGCAGTAAATGATGGATTGAAGAATATATCTGTCGAAGTTAACTGCGCAGGCGATGAAAACGCCGCAAAAGCAACATTTTGTGCCCCGACTACGGGCAGACTCCCTGAAAATGATGATGAGATAGCAGTCAGCTCGCTTGTGCTCGACGAGCTTGGTCTTTCTCATGAATTGGGGATATCTGTACCGATCACACTTGATGTGGATGGAAAAATTACAGAGCATGAGTTCAAACTATGTGGATATTGGCAGGGTGAAAAGGTTGCTATGGCACAGATTTGCTGGGTATCAAGAAGCTTTGCGGATAAATATGCTTCCACACCAACAGAACAATTCAGCATTACAGAACATCCAACCTATGCAGGCTATTGGCAGGTGGACTTTAACTATGCGAACAGCCTAGACATTGAAGGCAAGACAGATAAGCTTTTGACAAGAATCTACGGCAATTCGGAAACTATCCCTGATACAGGTATTAACTGGGCATATGCTGCCAGCAATGTTGATGGTGGTATGCTTGCCGGTGGTATTGTGATGATATTTGTCATTTTTGCGGCAGGATATCTTATCATATACAATATTTTTTATATTAACATTTCGACAAATATCCGAAGCTTCGGTTTACTCAAAACGATCGGAACTACTTCAAAACAAATAAAAAGAATGGTGAAAGTGCAGGCTGCAATGTACTGTGCGATTGGTATTCCATTTGGAGTAATCATAGGTATTCTGTCGGGAAAGGCGTTGTTTGCCGCAATTCAGACTACTATGAATATTTATTCGGTGGCGAGTTACAAAATCAGTACAAAACTGCTTGTGATGATATGTATCGTAGCAGCAGCATTTACATTCCTGACTGTTATGATAAGCTGCCGTAAGCCTTGTAAGATAGCGGGAAATGTTTCGCCAATAGAAGCATTACGTTATAACGAAGTAAATATTGGCACGAAGAAAAAGGACAAAAAATCAGTAAAAGTCACGCCGCTTTCTGTTGCGCGAAATAATATGTCGCGAGGCAGAAGGAAAACGATAGTTGTAGTACTGTCTCTTACGATGAGTATGGTGCTTGTGAACACGCTGTTTACTGTGCTCAAAGGCATTGATTTGGATAAGTATGTCAGCGCGCAGATCGTTGGGGACTTTATTGTTATGCATGATAAGAATTCGTATTATGATGACGATGCATTCACAAAGATAACACCTGAACAGATTGAGTATCTGAAATCCATTGACGGAGTAAGACAGGTCAGTCCTGTATATTTTCAATGGGGACAGCTTGAGTTTCAGGGCGAGGCGATAGATCAATTGAATGCTTTTTGCGATAAATACGCTGATACAGATAAGTTTGGAGAAATTGCAAACGCAAAGCAGAATAAAACAATATTAACAGATATATACGGTATCACCGATGAATTACTGAATGAGATTTCGCCAAGTAATGAAGGATTTGATATGGAAAAATGGTCAAGTGGTAAGTATGCTATTGTCAATACCTACTATCTTGGTGCGGAAGATGAGAAAGGCGATGCTCTTTATTCAGTCGGTGATACGCTTACTCTAACATCATGGGATGGTGAGAATAAGAGAAAACAAGACTTTGAAGTAATGGCATTATGTGAAATGCCTTATGCACTTAGCAAACAAAGTTACTATATGTTAGGCGGACAGGTTATTATACCTGAAAGTGAGTTTTTTGCAATGACTGACAACCGCAATGCAATGATAGTAATAATGAATGCAGAGAAAAACAGATTTGATGATGTTGATACCCAGATCAGATATATAACAGACAAAAGTGATTCTCAGGTAATTCTTAAAAGCAAGCAGACATATCTTGATGAGTTTAATGATTTTATAAGAATGGTACGGTTGGTGGGCGGTATGCTTTCCGGAATTCTTGCATTGATCGGGATTTTAAACTTTGTTAATGCTGTGGTGACAAGCATTATTTCAAGAAGGAGAGAGCTTGCAATGATGAATGCAGTGGGAATGACAGGAAGCCAGCTTAGAAAAATGCTGATGTGGGAGGGCGTGTACTATGCTGCACTTACGGCATGTTGTTCAATTATACTTGGATTTCTGCTTGATCAGGTGGTTGTAAAAGGGATAGCCGGAGAATTGTTTTTCTTTACTCATAAGTTTACTTTGGCTCCCACCCTTATCTGCATCCTGATACTGCTTTTGCTTTCGACGGTAATACCGTCTGCATCCTATCGGGTTCTTTGCAGAGATAGTATTGTATATAGATTAAGGGAAAATTGAATAGGAAAAAGCGGATGTACAAGTGAGAAGGTACATCCGCTTTTTGCGAATAAATAGGAATTATGTTTATTGTGTTTATTGTGAGAGAAGAGCATTTCAACAGTCGATTACCATTTTGTGTTATACTGTGTTACATGATTCTCTTGCCCTTGCTTTTGCCCTTATGAGCATCGGATGATCACATGGAACGATATAATACAAGGGAAGACATAAGGGAAAGCAGACTGCTATAAATCGTTGTGCTTTCAAGGGGTTGCGGTTATGCAGGTAATAAACTGTAACAGCAAGTGAAGCGTATTAAATGCAAACACTTCCAATCGAAAGATATATGCCTGAGCTTCTTCCCAAGCTTTTCCCCGTACAAAGCCCCATGATGTGTTCAGCAATCTATGCCAAGAAGGTTATGGGACTTACCGACAAGCTTGCGTTTATCAGTCCCTGCATAGCTAAAAAGAATGAAATAGACGATCCCAACAACAAGGGATATATCTCATATAATGTTACCTTTGATCATCTTATGCAGTATGTGAGACAGAATAATATAAAGGGTGCTCCCTGCTCCGATGAGATCGAATACGGTCTTGGTTCTATTTATCCCACTCCCGGCGGACTTAAGGAGAATGTATACTGGCTCCTTGGTGAGAGCGTTTTCATCCGTCAGATCGAGGGTGAAAAGAGGATGTATCATTTCCTGCATCAGAACAAGGACAGGATAATCAAATCCAGAACTCCGTATCTTTTCATAGATGCTCTTAATTGCGAGAACGGTTGTATATGCGGTACGGGAACGGATCCTAAGATCTCCGATACCGATGATCCGCTTTATTCGCTGCTCCGTATCAGGGAAGCTGTTAAGAAGGACGGAAAGAAGAGCGCCTGGGCTAAGGGGCTTACTCCAGAAAAGAGGATGGCTGCCCTGAATAAGCAGTTTGCGAATCTTAATCTTAATGATTATCTGAGAAAATATACCGATCGTTCAAAGAGCTGTCCGATCAAGGAGCCTTCAACCTCTGAGCTTGACAGAGTATTTAAGGATATGGGCAAGCTTACGGAAGAGCAGCGTCACATAGACTGCTCGTGCTGCGGATATGATACCTGTAAGCAGATGGCTACCGCAATCTTTAACGGCTTCAATCATAAGGATAACTGTGTCCATTATCTCAAGGATCTTGTCGAGGAAGAGCGCAAGAGTGCCGAGGACCTTGTCATCAAGGAAAGAGAGCAGCTTGACCGTCAGAAGAATGCAATATTCGATACGGTCAAGGTGGTCAATGAGAATTTCGAAGCACTCAGGAAATCAATCGATGAAATGGTAAAGGGTAATGAGATCAATGCCCAGGAGAGTAACGGTATTTCCGATGATGTAGGAAATGTCGAGGAATTCTGCAAAGAGATGAATGATTCAATGGACGATATCCTGAGCGCTCTCAAGGAGCTTGAGGCAAGCAACGAAAGAGTTGTTGATATCGCATCCCAGACTAATCTTCTTGCGCTGAACGCATCGATAGAAGCTGCAAGAGCGGGAGAGGCCGGAAGAGGCTTTGCCGTCGTTGCCGATGAGATCAATTCTCTTGCATCCGATTCGAGGGAAACCGCTGAGGGTACCGCTGCCAATAATAATGACATCAAGAAGGCGGTTGATAAGATCGTTGATGAGACAAGAAAGCTTCTTGAGATAGTAAACAGAGTAAATGCAAGAACAACATCCCTTGCAGATTCCACAGGCAGGATCTCCGAGTCTGCATCGATCATACTTGAAACAGTTGACCGTGTAGGCTCCGAGCTTGAATCCCTTGCATCGCAGGCTGACTGATTTTAAGTCTGCCCAAACGTCAGGTTTTCAAAAAAAGAAATGTTTTGAAAAAGAAGAACGGTTCCTGCATTTGGATCTGAAAATGCGGGAACCGTTCGTTTATTATCCCTGTTTTCCTTCTTCTTTTATCTTGCGCTTTGCGGCTTCAAGCATCAGCTTGATGCGGTTAAGCTGGTTTACCTCGGAAGCCCCGGGATCGTAATCGATTGCCACGATATTGGAACCCGGATGAGCATGCCTGATGGCTTTTATTACGCCCTTTCCGACTACGTGGTTTGGAAGGCAGGCAAAAGGCTGGCAGCATACGATATTCGGAACACCGTCATGGATGAGCTCAATCATCTCACCTGTCAAAAACCATCCTTCACCCGTCTGGTTTCCGATCGATACGATGGGCTTTGCAAGCTCTGCAATCTCTCCTATGGGAGTCTGCGGCGTAAAATGTTTTGATGCTGAATATTCTTTGGTACATGCTCCGCGAAGTGGATGCTCTATAGCCCATATTCCGAGATTGCAAATACGCTTGGCTTTTTTGCTCATGCCCAGTTCGTCCGCTTTATATACCTGATTGTAGAAACAGTAGAGCATGAAATCCAGAAGGTCGGGCGATACAGCCTCGGCGCCTTCTTGTTCCAACAGCTCTACAAGATGGTTGTTGCCGGAAGGAGAATACTTTACAAGTATCTCGCCTACAATACCGACTCTGGGTTTAACAAGAGTTTCATCAATGGGTATTGCATCGAACTCTCTGATCATTTCCCTGCACATGCTCCGGAATTTGAAAAATCCGGGTTTCTTTTTGGTGGAAAGGAAATCCTGGCATTTCTTAAGCCATTTTGCATGAACAGCATCCACAGCTCCATTTTCCTTTTCGTAGGGACGCATGCGGTATACGCATTTCATGAATATGTCGCCGAATGCGGCACCCATGGCGATACGGTAGAGCATATCAAGATTTATCTTAAAGCCGGGATTTACCTCTATTCCTCCGAGATTCAGGGAAATGACAGGAATATGTTCAAGTCCTGCCTTCTTTAGTGCTCGTCTTATGAAGCCTATATAATTGGTCGCTCTGCAGCCGCCGCCTGTCTGGGTGATGATGAGAGCAGTCCTGTCAAGGTCGTATTTTCCGGACTCTAAAGCCTGCATGAGCTGTCCCACAACAAGCAGTGAAGGATAGCATGCATCGTTGTTTACATATTTCAGACCTGTATCTATGGCGTGTCTGTCACTGTCCTGAAGAACTACAAAATTGTAGCCTGCGGATCTGAATGCAGGTTCCATTACATCGAAGTGGATTGGGGACATCTGAGGACAGATGATGGTATAGTTTTTCCTCATCTCTTCGGTAAATACGACTTTTTCGATATTGGTGGGTCTGGTAACGTGGGTCTTGCCCTGTTTTTCCCTTACCTTGATCGCAGACAGGAGTGATCTGATACGAATCCTTGCCGCACCGAGATTGTTGACCTCATCGATCTTAAGACAGGTATAGATCTTGTCGGAGCCGGATAATATGTCATTTACCTGATCTGTGGTAACGGCATCGAGTCCGCATCCGAATGAGAACAGCTGGACAAGATCGAGGTTATCTACGGTCCTTACATATGATGCGGCCGCATATAATCTTGAGTGATACATCCACTGGTCCATTACTATCAAAGGCCTGTCAACGCATCCGAGATGGGAGATCGAGTCCTCTGATAGAACAGCAATGTCATAGGATGTGATCATATCGGGAATACCGTGGTTTATCTCGGGATCCACATGATATGGACGGCCTGCAAGAACAATGCCGTGCTTGCCTGTCTGTTTGAGATATTCAAGAGCCTTGTCGCCTTCTTTTCTTACATCATCTCGTGTTTTTGCAAGCTCGTCCCATGCAGCCGAAACAGCAGCCTCTATCTCACCTGCGGGGATGGTGTCAAATTCCTTCTTCAGTGCGTAGCTGATGGTCTCCTTTGATGAGAAGTTCATGAAAGGATTTTTGAAGACAACCTTCCCGGTGGTGATTGATTCAACATTATTTTTGATGTTCTCGGAATATGATGTGACTATGGGGCAGTTATAATGGTTGCCTGCTTCTTTGAACTCATTTCTTTCATAGAAAAGAGCGGGATAGAAGATAAAGTCCACATTCTGACCTATAAGCCATTCGATATGTCCGTGGGATATCTTGGCAGGATAGCACTCGGACTCTGAGGGGATCGATTCTATTCCAAGCTCATATATCGCTCTGGTGGATGCGGGAGACAGTACGACCCTGTAGCCCAGCTTCGTAAAGAAGGTGAACCAGAACGGATAGTTTTCATATATGTTAAGTACTCTGGGAATGCCCACAGTTCCCCTGGGAGCCTCGTTTAATTCAAGAGGAGAATAGTCAAATATTCTCTTGAGCTTATATTCATAGAGGTTCGGAACGCCTGTCTTGTTCTTGACGCCGCCGATACCGCGTTCACATCTGTTACCCGATATAAACTGTCTTCCGCCGGTAAAGCGGTTTATGGTAAGTCTGCAGGCATTTGTACAGCCCTTGCACTTTGTCATCGAAGTGGTGAACTCGAGATTTATGATATCGTCGAGTGAGAGCATTGTAGTCTCATATCCGTCTTCATAGCGGTCTCTTGCGATAAGAGCGGCACCGAATGCGCCCATTATACCTGCTATGTCGGGTCTTATGGCTTTGCAGCCGGCAATGTTTTCGAAAGCCCTGAGTACGGCATCGTTATAGAAGGTGCCGCCCTGTACAACGATGTTTTCACCAAGCTCTGAAGCATCGGCTACCTTGATGACCTTAAAGAGGGCATTCTTGATTACTGAATATGCAAGACCTGCGGAGATGTCCGCAACGCTTGCGCCTTCCTTCTGTGCCTGTTTTACCTTGGAGTTCATGAATACGGTACATCTTGTTCCGAGGTCGATGGGGTGTGGCGCAAAAAGCGCTTCCTTAGCAAAATCTATCACCGAATAGTCAAGCGACTTGGCAAATGTCTCGATAAATGAACCGCATCCGGATGAGCATGCTTCGTTAAGCTGAACGGAATCGACGGTATTGTTCTTGATCTTGATGCACTTCATATCCTGTCCGCCGATGTCGAGGATACAGTCTACCTTTGGATCAAAGAATGCAGCTGCGGTATAGTGAGCAACAGTTTCTACTTCTCCGTCATCAAGAAGAAATGCGGACTTGAGCAGAGCCTCACCGTAGCCGGTAGAGCATGAACGGGCAATCCTTGCTCCATCCGGGAGCTTTTCCTTTATCTCTTTTACGGATCTTATGGCTGTTTTAAGAGGGCTTCCGTCATTTCCCGAATAGAATGAATAGACAAGGTTACCTTCGGAGTCTACAAGCGCGATCTTGGTTGTGGTAGAGCCTGCATCTATTCCAAGGAAAAGATCACCCTTTGCTAAGGAGATATCTCCCTTTGTAACACATGATCTGTCATGGCGGTTTTTGAATTCGTCGTATTCGGACTGATCCTTAAAAAGGGGATCCATTCTTGCAATCTCGAATTCCATCTTGATAGGGGCGGACAGTTTTCCAACCATTTCTTCAAGACTGTAGAAAACCTTGCCCTCGGTGCAAAGAGCCGAACCGATGGCTGCAAAAAGGTGGGAATTGTCTGTATTCATTATGTGCTCATCATCGAGCTTCAAAGTACGGATGAAAGCTTTCTTGAGCTCCGGCAGAAAGTGGAGCGGTCCGCCGAGGAATGCCACATGTCCTCTTATCGGCTTTCCGCATGCAAGACCGGATATGGTCTGGTTTACAACGGCCTGGAAAATGGAAGCCGCAAGATCTTCCTTGGTAGCGCCTTCATTTATAAGGGGCTGGATGTCCGTTTTTGCAAAAACACCGCATCTTGCGGCAATGGTATAAAGAGACTTGTAATTTTCAGCGTATTTGTTAAGTCCGGCGGCATCTGTCTGAAGAAGGGATGCCATCTGGTCGATGAAGGATCCCGTTCCGCCGGCGCATATTCCGTTCATTCGCTGCTCTGCATTGCCGTTTTCAAAGTAGATGATCTTCGCATCCTCACCTCCGAGCTCTATGGCAACGTCCGTTCCGGGGCAAAGCTCGCGAAGGGAAGTGGAGACGGCAATGACTTCCTGTGTAAAGGGGATTCCGAGATGCTTGGCAAGAGTAAGACCGCCGGAACCTGTTATCATGGGATAAATGGTTCGGTTGCCAAGTTTTTTATACGCATCGGAGAGAAGATCGCTGAGGGTCTCCCTTATCCTTGCAAAATGTCTTTTATAATCCGAAAAGAGAATGGTTCCGTTTTCATCCAGAAAGGCTACTTTAACCGTGGTTGAGCCTATATCTATTCCCAGACGTGCGCTGCTTACAGCCTGATTCTCTTTTGCATTTAATGATTCCGTCATTTCAAAACCTCAGATCCTGTCAAATCTTTATTACGATCGATAAAACTGTTTAAGAATAAATGATAAAATGCATTATTTCATAATAAATGTAAAAAAACGCATACCTTGACAATTATAGTGGTAAGCCCCCCTAAAAGCAACCTTGTGCATATTAAAAAAAGATAAAAAGTATAAATATAGTCAGAGGCTTTATTAACAGTGTTTTAACAGCTCTTAAGATTTGTTAAAGTGGGCGGGCCTGCCTTGTTTTGAAGGGCGAAAAATGGTAAAATATGCCATGATTTTGGGAAATTTTAAGGAGATTTTTTGCTTTGGGCAATTTTGAAAACAGATTCAGAAAATATGTTGTTCCCAATCTGACCATGTGGCTCATTTTGGGATATGCGGTAGGATATATAATCCAGATGATCAACGGCACTTTTTTGTACTATCTTGCCCTTGACCCCTATAAGATACTTCACGGACAGATCTGGAGACTTGTAACATGGCTGATCATACCGCCGAACGAGAATAATATCCTTTTTGTGATACTGATGCTCTGGTGCTGTTATTCCATAGGTACTATTCTTGAAAGAACGTGGGGGACCTATAAATACAATATTTTCATATTCACGGGTGTCTTTCTGACAGTGCTTTTTTCCTTTGCATATCTTGCATTTCTGTATCTGACGGAAGGCGCTGCCGTTGTGGATGCATATGAGGAGGCCGGATATCTTCTCGGAGGATATGTCTGGTTTGCATTCAGCACATATTATATCAATATTTCCATATATCTTGTTTTTGCAATGACCTATCCCAACGATGTTGTCAGGCTCTATTTTCTCATTCCCATCAAGATGAAGTGGCTTGGCATCATTGATATCATCTATATGGTATATATGCTGATCGTAGGCGGCCCTTACACAAGATTTGCGGTGCTTGCCGCGGTGATCAACTGCCTGATTTTCTACATAGCAAATATCAAGGGTATTGCAATTTCCCCCAAGCAGATCAGGCGTCATAATCAGTTCAACAGAAGCTACAGGCAGGGACAGACTTCCGGATATAAATCCTCCGGCTTTCAGACGGGAGGACAGGCCCAGAAGATGGCAAGGCATAAATGTGCGATCTGCGGAAAGACCGATCTGACCGACCCTGACATGATGTTCAGGTATTGCTCCAAATGTAACGGAAATTATGAATATTGTCAGGTTCATCTGTTTCAGCATACTCATGTAAGGTGATCATATGGACAAGGAAGTGCTTTTTGGAAAAACGCTTGAAGAACTCAGGCGAAAGGCTGCTCTTCAGGGCGGATTCATAGATAAGAACGATATACTGGATATGCTTAAGCCTCTTGAGCTTGATGAAGTCAAGACCGATATGGTCTTTGACTATCTTAAGGGAAGGGGCATCAGATGGGAGATCGAATTTGCCTCCGCAGGTATTGCATCCTCCGAGATACAGGGTGGCGACGGGGTCTCTGTTTCGGATACCGAGGCTGTTTTGTCAGAATTTGCACTTGATGAAACGGATACAGATTATCTTAAGATGTATCTGGATGAGCTCGAGGAGCTGGTTCCGCTTTCAGAGGGCGAAAAGAAGGCATTTACCATTTCCGCAATGGCAGGAGACAAAAATGCTCAGAACAGGCTTGTTGAGGCTTATCTTAAGGATATAGCGCAGATGGCCCGCATTTATACCGGACAGGGAGTTTTGCTGGAGGATCTTATAGGAGAAGGAAATGCCGCTCTTGTCAGAGGAACTGGGATATTGGATTCTCAGGAAAAGCCCGAGGATTGTGAAGGCTTTTTGATGAAGCTTGCCATGGATTCCATGGAGGAGCTTATACAGGAAAATTCCGTTGAGGATTCTATTGCGGATAAAGCACTTGAAAAGACCAACAAGGTATATGACAAGGCCATGGAGCTTGCTGAATCTCTTGAAAGAAAGGTTACGGTTAAGGAAGTTGCCGAATTTGCCGGGTTTTCGGAAAAGGCAGTCAGGGAAGCCATGCAGATCAGCGGATACAGGATCGAGGTTATTGAGGACGACCGTGCACAATGACAAAACAGATATATGAAGATTATAAATACTTCATGCAGGATGTGGGATCTTTTTTTGTGGGCAGCAAATATACTCTTAAAGAGATCACAATGTGTGAAGATATCCTCTTTAAATTTCGCAAGGTGGTGGCAGAGAGCATCATTCCGTCTTTTGATCCGGATGATACTCTTGAGACGGTCCTTTATTATCTTAAGCCCGATGATTTTACGCTTCAGGTGCTCAGGCAGATGAATGCCGAAGTCAGAGTCAGTATCAGAAAAAAGAAAAAACACCTCTTCGGAAAAGAAGAAGAGGTCTACTCAACAGAATATATGAAGATCGCCGAGCTTGCGTCCATGGATAAGGATGAAAAGGAAGAACGCAGCATCCTCATCCAGGAACTTAAGGGCAGCAAACTTGCTCTGCTTACAGTATGATATGTCTGCAGGTAGGTGAACAAGGGGAAAGAAAATGGAACTTGAAGAACTTAAAAGTTACGAGATACTTGAAAAATATGATCTGAAGGATATTTCATCAACAGGCTACCGCATGGTCCATAAAAAGACCGGTGCAAGGATCGCTCTTGTGGTAAATGATGATTCCAACAAGGTCTTTTCTATCGCATTCAGGACTCCGCCTACGGATTCGACCGGAGTTGCGCATATACTTGAGCATTCAGTGCTGTGCGGATCCAGGGAATTTCCTCTTAAGGATCCTTTTGTAGAGCTTGTTAAGGGATCGCTGAATACGTTCCTGAATGCCATGACTTATCCGGATAAGACGGTCTATCCCGTTGCCAGCACCAATGCATCCGATTTCAGAAATCTGATGCATGTGTATCTTGATGCGGTTTTTTATCCCAATGTCTACAGGAACGAGAGCATTTTCCGTCAGGAGGGCTGGCATTACGAATATGATGAAGACGGAAAGCTGATAATAAACGGCGTTGTCTATAACGAGATGAAGGGTGCAAGATCGTCTGCGGAGGATATCATCTCTGCAGAGTCTATGTTCTCTCTTTTTCCGGATAATTCATACGGAGTCGAATCGGGCGGAGATCCCGATTTTATTCCCACACTGACCTATGAACAGTTCCTCGATTTTCACAAGAAATACTATCATCCCTCCAACAGCTATATCTATCTCTACGGAAACGGAAATATGGTTGAGGATCTGGAGTTCATCGACAGAAAATACCTTTCAAGATTTAACCGTCTGGAGATCGATTCCGAGGTAAAGCTTCAGGAGCCTTTTACCCAGCCCGTCAGGGTGATGAAGCAGTGCCCCATAGCACAGGGAGAAAATGCTGACGACAATACATATTTTTCCGTTAATTTCGCTCTTGACGGAGATATCGACGGCAAGACCAGACTTGCTTTTGATGTAATGGATTATGCGCTTGTTTCTCACCCCGGTGCGCCTTTGAGAAAGGTGCTCATCGATCAGGGCGTTGTAAGCGATGTGTACAGCAGATTTGAAACCTCTGTCAGACAGCCTTTCTATACCATAACCGGTAAGGGTGCTCCCATGAGCATGGAGACAAGGTTCGGACAGATCGTTACCGAAACTATCGAAAATACCGCAAGAAAAGGCTTTGACAGACAGGCTCTGAGAGCCGCCATAGATTCAAGCGAATTCAGGTACAGGGAGGCCGATTACGGAAGATTCCCGAAGGGACTTATGTACGGCCTTAATATGTATGATTCCTGGCTCTATGACGATACCAGGGTATTTGACTACGTAGAGGCTGATGATGCTTATGATTTCCTTAGGGAAAACATTGATACGGGTTATTTTGAAAAGCTTGCCCGTAAGTTCCTCATAGGCAATAAGCATAAGAGCTATGTATGCGTCCGCCCTACGGAGGGTGAGCTTGAGAACAAGGAGGCAGAGCTCAGGTCCAAGCTTGATGCCATTCAGGAAAGACTCAGCGATACAGATAAGAAAAATATCGATGCGATAAATGCCGGCTTGGAAAAATTCCGTGATACCCCCGACAGCGAGGCTGCCATCAGGTCTCTTCCGATGCTCACAAGAGCGGATCTGACCAGGAAAGCGGAGCCCATAACCAATGAGGTTACGGATATTGAGGGAACGACATTTATCTATCACGATGTCGATACAAGAAAGATAGGATACCTGAGGCTTGCCTTTAAGCTCGATCAGGTCGGAACGGAATACCTTCCCTATGTCGGACTTCTCAGGGATCTGCTCAGCATGGTAGATACCCAGGAGCACCGCTACGAAGAACTGAGTCCTCTCATAGATCTTCAGATGGGCGGTTTTACGCTCAGTACGGAGACTTATCCCATTCTTCATGATCCGGATACATTTGTCCCGACATTTGAGGTCAAGGGAAAATTCTTCAATGAAAGATCGGAAGAAGCATTCGGTCTTTTCAGGGAAATACTGCTCAGCTCGCGATTTACCGATCTTAAGAGGATCAGGGATGTGCTTAATGAGATAAAGAGCGGTATCCAGTCATCCATGCTCAGCGCCGGACATAATGTTGCAGTCGGAAGAGCAATGGCTGCAGTTTCCAGACAGGGAGCTTTTCTGGATATCATAAACGGCCTGTCTTATTACAGGTTCATATCATCAATACTTGCGGATTTCGATGCGCAGGCGGGAAATGTTCAGGAGTGTCTAGGGTATGTGCTGGGACTGGTCCTTCGTCCCGAGAACCTGATCGCTGATTTTACCGGCGACAGAGAAGAAGCGGAATGCTTTAAGGCAAGGATAACCGAATTCAAAAATGAGCTGTTTACCGAAAAGCACCGTCCTCCCAGAAGAAATATCGATCTTCTCAGGAAGAATGAGGGACTTACCACATCAGGACAGGTCGTATATGTATGCCGTGCCGGAAAATATAACAGACATGGTCTTGAATATACCGCGGCTCTCAGAGTGCTTAAGGTATATCTGGGATACAACTATCTGTGGGTCAACGTCAGGGTAAAGGGCGGAGCCTACGGAGTCATGAACGGATTCGGACAGAGCGGTAATGCATTTTTTGTTTCATACCGTGACCCGAACCTCACAAAGACCGTCGATGTATATGAAGGGGCAGAAAAAGATGTTGCTTCCTTCGATGCAGACGAAAGAGGTATGACCCAGCTTATAATCGGTGCGGTAAGTGAGATGGATATTCCGCTTACGCCTTCCGCAAGAGGAGCCAGAAGCTTTTCGGCATACATGACCGGAACAACGATAGAGGATATCCAGAAGCAGAGAGATCAGGTTCTGGACTGCACG
>CAMNAQ010000028.1 GCA_946531495.1 uncultured Lachnospiraceae bacterium
GACACCTACGATCATTACATTCTTAGTACTCATCTTCAATCCTCCTTCTGGCAGGACTCTAATGCTCCTACCGGGCAAAGCTGCTCACAGATTCCGCAACCTACGCACAGAGTGTTATCAATATGCGCTTTTCCGTCCTTCATGGAGATTGCGGGGCATCCGATCTTCATGCAGGACTTACATCCTACACACTTGTCTCTGTTCACATGAAGAGGAGGATTGTGCTTTACATTCTTAAGCAGTGCACAGGGCCTTCTTGAGATGATCACAGAAGGAGCCTTTACTGCAAGCTCTTCCTTTATGGCTTCATCACATGCCTTAAGATCATAAGGATCAACTACACGTACACGCTCAAATCCCATTGAACGGCAGAGTGCTTCAAGATCGATCTTTCCTGCGGGATCGCCCTTTATATTAAGTCCGGTAGTAGGATTCTGCTGGTGTCCGGTCATTCCCGTAATAGAGTTATCAAGGATGATGACTGTAGAATCCGACTGGTTATATGCGATATTTGCAAGACCTGTCATTCCGGAGTGCATAAAGGTGGAATCACCGATGACTGCAACGGTCTTACCCTCATTTTCACCGCCGCCTGCCTTGTTGAATCCGTGGATTGCACTTACGGAAGCACCCATGCAAAGAGTCATATCCATTGCGGAAAGAGGTGCTACAGCTCCCAGAGTATAGCATCCGATATCTCCGAGAACGGTACATTTATTTTTGCTGAGAGTATAGAAAAGTCCTCTGTGAGGGCAGCCTGCGCACATTACGGGAGGTCTTCCCGGAATCTCGTCAGCTACCGCATTTACGTCCGCATCGGTAAATTCCTGTCCGGTGACAATGGGGGAAAGATACTTCTTAAGGAGATTCTGTGAAAACTCTCCGCATATTGGAAGTACATCCTTACCTGTTACCTTAAGTCCGAGAGCTCTGCAATGATTCTCAATGATGGGATCAAGCTCCTCTGCAACGATAAGAACATCAACCTTTGCCGCAAAATCCTTAAGCAGATCGACGGGAAGGGGATTGACCATTCCGAGCTTGCATACGGATACGGTATTTCCGAAAGCTTCCCTTACATACTGATATGTTGTTGAGCATGTGATTATTCCGACATGCTTTCCGGTGCATGAATCATCTCTCCACTCGATACGGTTAAAGGATGCAGTCTCTGCAAGCTTGCGGAGCTTTTCAGTCCTCTCCTCAACAAAAGGATGTCTCTTGATGGCATTTCCTGGCATCATGACATTCTTTGGAATATTCTTTTCATAGGCTTTTCTCGGAGGAAGAACTCTGTCAGATGTCTCTACAACAGACTGGGAATGCGCCACGCGGGTACACATCTTGACAATGACAGGTGTGTCATACTCTTCCGAAATATCATAAGCAAGTTTTACAAAAGAAAGAGTCTCACCGGAATCAGAAGGCTCGAGCATAGGAACCTTGGATGCAATGGCATGATGTCTGGAGTCCTGCTCATTCTGTGAAGAATGCATTCCCGCATCATCGGCTACGCATATTACGATACCGCCGTTTACACCTGTATATGACATTGTATAAAGAGGGTCGGCAGCCACATTAAGTCCGACATGCTTCATGCCGCAATAGCTTCTTACTCCTGCAAGTGATGCACCGAAAGCAGCCTCCATGGCAACCTTCTCATTCGGAGCCCATTCACAGTAGATCTCATCATACTTGACTGCCTCTTCGGTCACCTCAGTGCTGGGTGTTCCGGGATAACTGGAGACAAAGCTGCAGCCCGCTTCATACAGTCCGCGTGCAAATGCCTTATTTCCGAGCATTAACTCCTTCATTATTCTTTCAACCTCCTACAATAAATGTATTACTTCAAACCTTACATAATTTATCCAAACACTGCTATTATATACCTCTTCAAGCCCATAATACATAGTCTGTGCTCAGTCAGCGACTTTTAACAGCACTAAGTCACAGCCTTTTCGCTGTGCTCAGTCAGTGACTTTTTTCAGTACTCAGTCAATGCCTTTTCACATCACCCGGTCAGTTATATTTCACACCCTCAGTCACTGCCTTTTCTCTCAAACTGTGAATAATAGATCTCATCATAAACCTTGCAGCTTTTGAGAAGCTCTTCATGCCTTCCGATGCCTGCCACCCTGCCGTCATCAAGAACAATGATCATATCAGCATTCATTACGGATGATGCTCTCTGGGAGACAATAAAGACCGTAGTATCCTTTATCTTTGCAATCTCCTCCCTGATATTTTTCTCGGTCAGGAAATCAAGCGCTGATGTGGAATCATCAAGGATCAGGATCTCGGGCTTTCTGACAAGGGCTCTTGCTATTGTAAGTCTCTGCCTCTGGCCTCCGGAAAAATTCTTTCCGTTTTGAAGCACCTCCGCATCCAGGCCTCCCTTCTCAGACACAAAATCCCACGCCTGTGCCTTTTTAAGGCATTCCTTCATCTCATCGTCGGTGGCGCTGCCGTTTCCTATAAGCATATTGCTGCGGATGCTCCCCTTAAAAAGCACCGCTTTCTGAGGCACCATGCCGATATGATCACGAAGCTTTACCTTATCGGTATGAGCGGCATCCTCTCCCATTACCCTGACTACGCCTTCGGAAGCTTCATACATTCCGGATATCATATTTACAAGCGAACTTTTTCCGGAACCGGTCCCTCCGATGATACCTACGCTCATACCCTTTTCCACGGAAAAAGATATATCACTCAGTGCTTCTTCGGACCCCTGCGAATACTTGAGCGACACATGGTCAAATGAAACAAAAGATGACTCTTTTCCGGATGAAGGGTCTGCAGAAGCAGGTTCTGCTTTTTTACATCCATCATCTTCTTTTTCAAGGACCGAGGATACTCTCTGTGCGGACGCAAGTGATTTTGTTATGGTCACGATCAGATTGGTCAGTTTTAAGAGCTCTACAAGGATCTGGCTCATGTAGTTGAGTATTGCAACGGCCTGACCCTGTGAAATAGCACCGATATTAACCCTGAGGGCTCCCTTATATATCAGGAGCATGGTTGCGGCATTTACAATGATAAATGTAACGGGATTTGTAAGAGCGGTAAAATTCGAAGCATGGATCTGCTCTTTTTTAAGGGTGTCATTCTTAAGAATGAAGGACTCTGTCTCTTCTTCCTGAAGGTTAAAGGCTCTTATCACCCTGACACCTGTCAGATTCTCCCTAGAAGACAGCATGACCTTGTCGAGGAGCTTCTGAACCTTTGAAAACATGGGGATGCTGAAGCGTGTGATCCCGATGACGACAAATGCAAGTATCGGGACAGTCACACAGAAAATAAGAGCAGACGGCACATCTATGGTAAATGCCATTATCATCGCACCGAAGACTATTATGGGACTTCTGAGCAGAAGTCTCAGAGACATATTTATACCGGTCTGGACCTGATTGATATCTGAGGTCATGCGGGTTATAAGAGTCGAGGTGCCGTTCCTATCAACCTCCGATGCCTCCATTTCCATGATCCGGGAAAAAAGCCTTCTTCTTAAGCTTCCGGATACACCGACAGCGGCCTTTGCCGCAAAATACTGGGCAGTTATGGCAACCGCAAGTCCCGCGGCCGCAAGCAGCACCAGCACGGCTCCTTTTCCGAAGATAAGACGTGTATTTCCATCGACAATACCCCTGTCTATTATATCTGCCATAACAAGAGGCACAAACAGCTCAAAGCAGGCTTCGGTCAACTTAAAAAAAGGGGCAAAAAATGCCTCTTTTTTATAGTTTTTAAGCCATGACAATACTGTTTTCATAAATACCTCTGAAGGGGATGCCTTTAGCATCCGCACTAATGATCAGGACATCTTTTCACAAACACAGAGCGCATATCCTTCCGGCGAATAATTCTCGCTCCATATATAAAATCTAGAAAGTCCCTTGCTTATATCCGAAAAATCTCTCTGAAGGGCAGGCACAAGTCCTCCGCCTTCGCATTTTCCCCAGGCTTCCTTTCTTGCCCAGAAGGTGAAAAAAAGATTCGGATCCCTGTGGATCATACCGGCTTCTTTTTCGGTGAAAAAACGCCCGGATATCTTTTCTGTATTGATATTTTTTCTCTGCTGGATGTCAATACCTATCTCATAATATGACAATGCAAGAACAACATATTTCCCGGAATGCGAGATGGAAATGAACGGGATTCCGAGTTCACCTGCAGGTATCTTCTGGTCCGGTTCAAGATAGGGCTTGCCGCTGTTTTCAATGCTGTAGGCAAGCTTTATCGGTTCACCGTTTCTTTCAAGGATCCTGACAGCTTCTTCCGAGGACAGTGCTATCGGAATACCGTTTGCGGCTCTTGAGACATCTTCAACATAGCCTCTTGCCGCAAGCTGAAGCGCAAGCCCGACTCCGAGGGCAGACCCTTTGGATGCGGCATTTTTGCACTGATCGGCCTTTGAACGTCTATAGTCATCTATCAGAAGACCTGCTCTTTGCTGCAGATCCTCACCGGCCTTTTCATCCTGCAATTGTTCTACATCAATAAGATAAATTCTCATCCGGCATCACATCGGATCACCCTTCAACCGGTACACACTTTAAATGCAGCTCGTCAAGCTGGTGCTGGGATACTGCGGAAGGTGCATCCATCATCACATCCTGTGCGTTCTTGTTCATGGGGAATGTAATAACCTCACGGATAGATTCCTCACCCGTAAGGAGCATGATCATACGGTCAACTCCGGGTGCAGCACCTGCATGAGGAGGTGCTCCATAGGTGAATGCGTTATACATTGCGGGGAACTTTGCCTTAACTTCAGCTTCTCCGAGACGTACAAGTTCGAATGCCTTGACCATGATCTCGGGATCGTGATTTCTTACCGCTCCCGATGCGGACTCGTAACCGTTAATAACAAGGTCATACTGGTTAGCCATTATATCAAGAGGATCCATCTCTCCTCTTTCAGCCTTCTCAAGTGTCTCAAGTCCGCCTATGGGCATTGAGAACGGATTATGACAGAATTCAAGCTCTCCGGACTCTTCACCGATCTCATACATCGGGAAATCAACTATCCAGCAGAACTGGTACTGTTCCCTGTCCATATGCTCGGGACAAAGAACTCCGAGCTTGGTACGGAGAACACCTGCAGTCTTAAGAGCAACGGACTTGGGACCGGCAGCAAGGCCTACAAAGCATCCCTTTTCAAGTCCGAGTTTAGAAATAACCTCATCCTTTATTGGCTGGAGGAACTTGGCGATACCGCCTGTTATCTCTCCGTTTTCGTCCACTCTGAACCAGCAGGTCTTCCTTGCGGTCTGAACCTCTACATCTGCAACAAGCTGGTCTATCTGCTTTCTTGTGGCATTGAATCCGGTTACCACAACAGCCTCGATGGTCTGGCCCTTGAAGGGTTCGAAATCAATTCCTCCGAGAACGTCCGTTACATCCCTGAGCTCTAGGTCGATTCTGAGATCGGGCTTATCGCTTCCGTACTTTTCCATAGCCTCTCTAAAGGGGATCCTTTTAAAGGGTGCGGGAGTTATACGGTCATAGATACCATATTTTTCGAACACGGGGACAAGCACCTTTTCAAGAACTCCGAGAACATCATCCTGGGTGGCAAATGCCATCTCCATATCCATCTGATAGAACTCTCCCGGAGTACGGTCGCCGCGCGCATCCTCATCTCTGAAGCAGGGTGCGATCTGGAAATAGCGGTCAAATCCGGAGGTCATTAGAAGCTGTTTGAACTGCTGGGGTGCCTGGGGAAGCGCATAGAATTTACCGGGATGCTTTCTTGCAGGAACAAGGTAATCTCTTGCGCCCTCAGGTGATGATGCTGTAAGGATGGGAGTAGTGATCTCAAGGAAGCCCTCCCTGTTCATTGCCTCTCTGAGAGCCGCAACAACATTGCATCTGAGAACGATATTCTTCTTAACCTCAGGATTTCTCAAGTCAAGATATCTGTATTTAAGTCTTGTTGCTTCATCAGCCTCTTTGGATCTGTTGATCTCAAAAGGAAGTTCTGAGTTTCTGTTCTTTCCGAGAACGGTTACCGAATCGGGAACAACCTCGATATCGCCGGTAGGGATCTTGTCGTTTTTATTGCTTCTGATCCTTACCTTTCCGGTTATCTGAACAGTTGATTCCTTGGTGATAGCCTTGAATGCGGAAACCATATCCTCCGTCTCTGCGACCAGCTGGGTGGTTCCGTAGAAGTCTCTTAAGATGATGAAGGAAAGATTTCCTCCGACCTCTCTTACATTTTCAACCCATCCGCAAAGGGTTACTTCCCTGCCCTCATCGGCTGCTCTTAACTCACCGCAATTATGTGTTCTGGACTGTATCATTTCAGTGCCTCCTTGTAGAAGTCTTCAAACTCGGTATATCCTGCTTTTTCGAGCTGTTCCTTCTGGAATTTCTTATTCTTGTTCATCCTGACTGTCAGGACCTTCTTGCCGGTCTTTCTTTCCTCCGACGCCTTTGAAAGGATCTCGCTCAAACGATCACCTGTAATTCCCTTTTCGATAAGATATGCTTTTCCGTCTCCGCTTCCGGGAACCTTAAATCCCTTTTCGGTAAGAAGAAGAACGATCCTCTCAAATCCGATGGAAAAGCCGCAGGCAGGAACATTTGCACCGGTGAACTTTCCAACCATCTCATCATATCTTCCGCCTCCGCCGCAGCTTCCCCCAAACTCGGGGATCGCTATCTCGAAGATGGTTCCTGTATAGTAGGACATTCCTCTTACGAGAGTCGGATCAAAGACCATCTTAAAATCCGCTTCCTTCGCACTTTCAACCGAAGCGATTATCGTATCAAGATTATCCACCGGAGTCTTTGCAAGCTCTTCTCCGATAGTATCCATGATACCCTGAAGGGTTACATCACCGCTTACGGCCTTTTCGAGAAGCGCGGTATATTTATCTACCACCGCCGCATCATATCCGTTTTCAAGAAGCTCAGCCTTAACACCGTCTATGCCGATCTTATCCATCTTGTCGATGGTAATGAAAACAGCATCATAATCGCTTTCTGCAAAGCCTGCCCATCCGGCCATGGCCTTAAGCAGTCTTCTGTCATTGATCCTTATCTCAAATCCCTTGAAATCAAGCTTGCCAAGGACCTTGGTCGTAGCAAGGATGAGCTCTATCTCCGCAAGATTGTCAGCTTCTCCCAGGATATCGATATCGCACTGCATGAACTGTCTGTAACGGCCTCTCTGGGGACGGTCTGCTCTCCATACATTGCCCATCTGAAGTGCCTTGAAGGGTGCGGGAAGATTTGCGCTGTTATTGGAATAATATCTTACAAGAGGAACGGTCAGATCATAGCGAAGACCGGAATCAACCAGATCGTCCTGGCTCTGTGCGGTCTCAAGATTAAGCTTTTCTCCGCGCTTTAAGATCCTGAAGATAAGCTTTTCATTATCTCCGCCCGACTTGGAAGTAAGATTTTCTATAGTCTCAACGCAGGGAGTCTCGATCCTTGTAAAACCGAATCCCGCATATGTCTCGCTTATAACCCGCTGGACATATTCTCTTATCTCCATCTCTTCGGGAAGTATATCCTTCATGCCTGTAACAGGCTTTTTATTTAATGCCATATATGTGTTCCTCAACATTTCTTACTTTAATATATGTTTTTTTCGGAAAATCCAATAGATTTTAGCACAAAAACGCCATTCTTGCAATGTAAACAGGCTAGCGACAGGGCTGTTTACAAACGGAGATCAGCGGGCAGTTTCAAACATGGAAATGGCGGGCTGTTTCAAACAGGAAAAGGCAGGCCGTTTCACGCGTCGCATATAAAGGAATAAAGCACCACCGCAGGAACGGCAAAGCCTACAGCTCCTAAAATGTCCGTAAGATAGTTTGCTCCACATACTGTCCTTAAGATGATCCCGAGAGCAAGGACAGCGATACACAATATTCGTAAAGCAAGTACAAGCCTTTTCTTTTCTTCGAGAAAGTATCCGATCAGATAAATTGAGCTGCACATGGAAATGATAATGAGAAATGTATTTCCGCAGGGAAAAGAAATAACCAAAGCACTTTTGGGATTCAGCATAACCGGAGCGTAGCTTACCGATAACTTCGTTGTTATCTTATGCACGATGATCGCAAGGATATACAGAAGGACCGTGGCAATGATGCTCTTATCCACATCATTTATATCACGATATCTGACAAGGTCCCTGCCCCCAAGAAAAACCCAGAACAAACATGTAAGAAAAGATATAAATCCCAACACTTCGGTAACAAGAAAAAGAGATCTGGAATATCCTACGCCCCGTTCATAACTAAACAGTTCCCTGAACGCGTTATTCAGGGCATGTAGATTGATACTTCCCAGATCTCCTATTGGGACAGTGCTTTCGAACTTAAGAGCGATCACAAGAATAACCGCATAGAGAAAACACCATATACAGATTATCCATCTGACCGCTTTTGACATGATCAATTACCGCCAAGTTTACCCATGAAGGCCTTAAGCCTCTCATCATCGGATCCAAACAGTTCATCGGGGGTGCCTTCTGCCCTTACGACACCGTGCTCCATGAAGATCATTCTGTCAGACACTTCCCTTGCAAAATTCATCTCATGTGTGACAATGATCATCGTCATATGCATAGCCGCAAGATCCCTGATAACCTTGAGAACCTCTCCCGTAAGTTCGGGATCAAGTGCTGAAGTGGGCTCATCAAAAAAGAGTACCTTTGGTTCAAGCGCCAGTGCCCTTGCAATGGACGCTCGCTGCTGCTGTCCTCCCGATAACTGACACGGGTAATAATTTGCTTTATCCTGCAGTCCAAGCTTTTTAAGGCATTCCAGTGCTTTCTCTTCCGCCTCCGCCTTGCTCCTTCCCGCAATGATCTGAGGCTCCGTTACATTCTTTAGAACCGAATAATGCGGAAACAGATTGAAGTTCTGGAACACCAGTCCGAAAGTCTTGCGTATCTCCTTAAGTTCGGAATGCGGAGCATAGATGACACGGCCGTTTTCCTCATGAGCCGCCACTTTTCCGGCATAGGAAAGCATGCCGCCATCCATGGTTTCAAGCATACAGGCGCATCTGAGCAAAGTGGACTTGCCGGAGCCCGAAGGTCCGATAACGGATACCACTTCACCCTTACTTACTGACAGGGAGATTCCCTTAAGGATCTCCTCCCCGTCAAAACTCTTTCTGCAGTTTTCAATCTTAAAAAGTTCCATAGGATTATTTCGGGATGCGTATAAGCCTTAGCCTGCTGCCTCCCGTGATCTAAATCTTGTAGTAGTCGTAGTGCTTTTCAACCTTCCTGCACACCCATGCCACCAGCAGATTAAATACATAGTAGAAAACTCCCGCTACCATAAGCGGTGCAAGACTTGCCTGCTTGGCTGCGATCTGCTTGGCCATGGTGAACATCTCCGCCGTAGCGATGGCGAAAGAAAGAGATGTATCCTTTACGAGGGTGATGATCTCGTTGGTCATTGCGGGAAGAACCCTTTTGAACATCTGGGGCATTATGATCCTTACAAAGGTCTGGGTCTTGGAATAACCCAGCATCTGCGAAGCCTCATACTGTCCCCTGGGAACGGACTGTATGCCGGATCTGTATATCTCCGCAAAATATGCTGCATAGTTAAGAGAAAACGCAATGATAACGGCAACAAACCTGTAGCCGGCTGAAACATTTATACCGAATCCGTAAAAAGGAAGGAAATAAATCACAATGATCTGCAGCATCAGCGGAGTA
This sequence comes from uncultured Lachnospiraceae bacterium, assembly GCA_946531495.1. Lineage (GTDB taxonomy): Bacteria > Bacillota > Clostridia > Lachnospirales > Lachnospiraceae > AC2028. The sequence continues at coordinate 9,701 of CAMNAQ010000028.1, forward strand.
CCTCTCATGATGGAGATATAAACTCCCGATACGGCAGATAAAACCCTGTTCTTACTCATCCTTGCAAGGGATACGGGAAGTCCGAGAGGAATTGAAAATAACAGCGTCAATACAAAGATTGACACTGTCACTCCCATACCGCTCATTAAAATTTGAAATACTACATCAAAAGTCATAGATTATTTTCCGATGCAGAGAGACTCGGGAATACCGAAATCGGAATACTTCTCTGCTATCTGTTCAACGGTTCCGTCCGCAGCCATCTCGGTAAGGGTAGCCCATACCTTGTCACGGAGCTCGGTATTACCAAGCTTAAAGCCTACGCCGTACTGCTCGGTTGCAAGCTGCTCGTCAAGGATCACAAAGCTGTCGCCGTTCTGGCTGAGCTGATACTGTGCAACTCCGATGTCGATGCATACAGCATCAAGAACGCCCTGCTTAAGATCCATGAATGCGGTGTTGTAGTCACCATACTGGGTAAGATCCGCGAAAGTATCAGCAACCTCTTTCTGATCAGACTCAAGTGCGGCAAGCGCGGATGAATCCTTCTGAACACCGACGTTCTTGCCGGCAAGATCTGCGAGTGAAGCAATACCGCTGCCTGCGCCTACCACAACGACCTGGCTGTTGTCTACATAAGCCTCGGTAAAGGTGTACTGATCCTCGCGGCCGTTCATGGTAAAGCCGTTCCAGATGCAGTCGATGGTACCGGAATTAAGCTCCGCATCCTTGGCATCCCAGTGAATGGGCTGCTTTACAAGTGTCCAGCCGTTACGGTTGCAGACCTCCTGAGCAAGCTCAAGGTCAAATCCCGTGTAGTCTCCGTTATCGTCCATATATCCGTAAGGAGGGAATTCTGCATCGAATCCGACGGTGAAGGTAGTATCATCCTTCCCTCCGCATCCGGAAATAAGGACTGCGGTCATTGCAGTGCACATAAGCGCGGTTAACAATCTCATTTTTTTCATAATAATCTCCCTTTGATCTGCCAATTTACTGCTTTAATTCGGTAAATCACATAAAATCTTTAGAATATTAGCACAAATACGGTTTTTAATCAACGGAACCGTCCCCATATTTCCCGCTGATATACCCATACCCGATAACATTTCCATACATGACCGGAGATTTATTACCATCGAGAATGTTCAGATATGTCCAAAGCATGTCACCGGCAAACCATGTCTCATCAAATACAGGATATTTTCCGTCAAAACGGGCTCCCGGCTCGCCTGCCATGGCATATACATATATGGTATACAGATGATCTCCCGACCCTTTCGTGGGATACGGGCCTATGTACTGCCCGGGATTTTCACCCTCATCAAGTGATGTCTCCGAAACCTCGGCATACCAGTGGACCCAGTTACCGGCAGATTCATCAACCATGTAGATCACATAATATGAAGCCCCCTCAACGGGATCAAAGGACAGCTGGGGCGAAAGATTCTCCCCGCCGGAAGTATTTGTGATGCTGATGTCCCATCTTTCGCCCGAAAGACTCTCCGATGAAACGTTAAGTGTAGCCCTGTCCTTGAAATATTCTATGGTCTTATCATAATTCCCGTTCTTGCTCTTATAGACATATTCCGTCATAGTGTGAGCGGTCATAACCGAATACAGTCCCAAAAGCACAAGAACGATCAGGATGATCACACTTCCCGCAGGGGATTTTTCCCTTTTTCTAAAAACAATGGCCAAAACAGGAAAAACAAGATGAAATATCATGAGAATAATAAACAAAACCATTGCGGAATCCGTTTCACCGTACCCTATCCACTTCGTAAAATATAGGATATCGAGTACGATGAGCAGCAGGTATGCCGCGACATATAAATAGCATATCTTGTTATTAAAAATGTGTTTCTTCATTTTTTCATTTCCTCTTAAAACCCGGCGCTCGGTTTCTGCCTGATCTGCCGGATCTCAATCTCCGCAAACTGCCTATCTGAGCTTATCAAGATACTTTTTATTTCTTTCATTATGAGTCTTTATCGAATCATCGGAATCAACATATTCAAGCAATCCTGCGGCATCCACCCATTTATATGCCGTGGTCTCGCCTTCCTGCAGTATTATGGAATCCTTGTCCTGATCGGTCTCGCATACATAGGAATAAAACATGCTGTGGCTTCTGTCACTGAAAGAAACATTTATCAGTTCGTAGTCATAGCCTTTCAGTCCCGTTTCTTCAAAAAGCTCTCTTTGCGCAGCTTCGAAGGGCTCCTCCCCCGATAAGGCAGAGCCTCCCGCACTGGCTTCCCAGTATCCCGGATACACATCCTTGCATTCATCCCTTTTCATGATCAGATATGAACCGTCCTTATGCTTAACAAGGATATCAACCACAAGATGATATCTGCCTTCGGGAATGGACTTATAGCTCATAAACCTTCTTTCCCAGGTCTCCCCGGTTCTGTTTCCATCTCTGTCATATAAATCCCAGATTTCCATACTTTGGTCTCCTATCTCTCGGAAGGTCTGAGAGCGTAATACAGCTCCTCTGTTGCAAGTGCCATCTTAGTCACGGCAAATTCACATTTTTCAGGATCGGGATACGTATACCAGGTATCCGTCAGCGTGTTGAGATCAACACAGTCCCCGTGCTTTCCCAGATATTCATATTCGATATGGCAGGAATACATGGAGGGTACAGTCTTGACCATCTCATGTACATCACCATCCTTATCCGTCACCCTGACTCTGAATCCGTTCATGTCATGGATCATTGTACCAGTCCCCAATGGGATGAACCTCTTTGCATTCGGAAGTGAATCCACCCTTACAGGAAGCTCTCCTGTGGAATAGGTGCCGGTCAAAACCTCTGCTCTTACATTGGAGCGCTCCCACTCATACCAGTCAGGTATATGGGAAAACTCTGTTTCTCCTTTTGCAGCCTCAAGTTCACCGAGTTCTGTCATGTTCCATTCTTTACCGCAGGCATTACATTTAAGGATTGTTCCCTCAGAAGACATCTTATACTCGGTCTTACAGGCGGGACACTGATACAAAACCTTATGAAGCCCCTCCGCACGGCCCTTGTACGTGATCCTTATGCCGCGCTCCTTCTGCCATGCAAAATCATCATACTGAAAAGCCAAAGCTATATTTCGATTGATCTCATCGAGTGCTGCACTCTTAATGTCATCTGCCGAATAGAGAAGTGAAAACTCAGCCTCTGTAGGCTTCACTCCCCTGTCATGAAGATTCCAGAACGGAGAATTCACATGGTGTCCGTGACATATAAGAGTCACAACGGGAACTCCGAGAAGCTTACAGAGCTTTCCCAGCGAAGCCGGAAGAACTGCAGTGGTTCCGCAAAGAGAATATCTGGCTTCTGGATATATGACAGCCACATCTCCGTTTTTAACAGTCCTGACGAGCTGTCTGATAAGAGTCGTATCATTTGTAAACTTTCTCTTACATATGCAGCCAACATCACGGAGAAGCTTCTCCCTGCCGATAAAACCGTCGATGGCCACCACATAATTCGCTCTCCATGGAAATATGGCCTTGGTGGCAACCTTGAAATCCATAAATGCATTATGATTGCACAAAAGCACGAAGGGTGGTTTAAGTCCCTCCGTGCCTGTTTTTGTAATGATACATTTATGCTTTTTTACCTCCGGTGCACTGAGAAGATAGGTAAGGGGTCTTAAATACCACTTAGTACGCATCGGAGGAGCCGTCATATCGAATCTTTCAAAATTATCTTTCATACGGATATGTTAACACATATCCCTCCATGTTTTCATCATGCTTTTTTCACAGACAGTCCCAGTATCTTTTTACCGTCAGTCCCCGTCAGCTTTCACTGTCAGCCCCCATCAGCTTTCACTGTCAGCCCTCGTCAGCTTTCACTGTCAGTCCCCATAAGCTTTCACTGTCATTCATTCTGCGCCACAAGGCAGATCTCAAGTTGCCTGCAAGTCAGTGCTCAGTTTCTCACGCATCATGAAAATCATGATGACTATTGCAATGATCCATGCACAGATGATGGTAAAGATACCTGTTTCACTTACAAAATACTTCTTGTCATCTCCTATGGTGATCACATCAAATACCATCTGATCAAAATTGTTATGGGCTCCGTGCAGGAATGCAGCCGGCCAGATGCTCCCGCTCTTATAAGTCAGATAACCCGTGATGATTCCTACCGGAACTATGCACAGAACAAATGCCGGAAGCTTGAACCATACAGGCGCTCCCTCCATATAATCACCGAATGCAAGAAGCGGCAGATGCCATGCAGCCCAGATGAGCCCCGTAACAAAAAGTGTCTTCACATCACCAAATCTTTCACGAAGGGCAGGGAGCATGAACCCTCTCCATCCGATCTCCTCACCTATTGCAGAAGGAATGCCGACAAATATGCCTATTACGGTAACAGGAAGCAGATCCTTCAGGACCACTCCGAATGCCACACCGGTATATCCGAAATTTTCGGGATGCATATTCCAATAGATGATATAGGGGATAAGCAGATATACAAAAGGGATAAGAATACCTGCAAGTATATATTTCAGCCTACTCTTTTTTATCCCAAGAAGCATATGAAGCTTCTCCTTATGCTCCTCATCCGACTTCTCCTTTAGGATGATATTCCCCGCAACGATCGCAGATATCGCAGGTATCCACATAAGGATCAGGTAAAAGATCTCCATTCCTCCCGCAATGATCACACCTTCCGCAATTGCCGAAAGACATATGACCATGATAAAAAATACCTTAAGTGCTTTGCCTGAATATTTCATCTTTACTCACTTTCTCTTATATGTTCTTGTATAAACAGCTGTCATTACCAGCATGTGCAGAACAGGGGGACGGACCCCTGTTTCTTACTTTCTCTTGTAGGTTTTGGTATAAACTGCAGTCATTACTATCATGCATACAATGCACACGCCGGTAACATACATAAGGCTCTGTCCGACGCTCAGTTTATCACCAAACATCATGGAATTAAACGAGAAGCTGTCTTTTATTGCTTCCGTAAAAAGGCCGTTATCAAGGCCGCCCATTGATCTGTCGAAATTCTCCAGCACGCCGCGCATCAGAATGTTTCTGACCACAACGGTCACATGGCTTGCAGGGAAAAGATTACAGACAGTCTGCACACTTTCTGAAAACTGGGAGATCGGGATATATGCACCGATGACAAATCCCGAAGCTGCCGAGATGATACCGAAAAATGCGCTCGAGCTCTGGGTGGATCTGAAAAATACGATGAATGTCATAAAGAATGCCGTTGCAGAAACCGCCCCGATAAATACCATTCCGTAGGCCTTAAATGCATCGGCTGCAGAAAGCGGTATTCCCCCGTTAAATCCAAGTATCGCAAGACCTGCTGTAAGTATAAGCCCTGTCATGATACACGCACAGCATGATGCAGATACGAAATATGAAAGGATTATCTGCCATCTCTTTATGGGAGTCGCACAGATATCGCAATCGATCCTGTTTTCCCTGTCCTTAACCATTGTCTGAAGGCAGTTGAACGGAACGGTGATAAGGGCGGAGCAGATCATTCCAACAAGCAGTGTTATGTTTATAAATGCATCTACGTCCTCGGCTCTGATAAGCTGATTAATCATCGGGATCTCATTAAAGGTGGAATTCAGTGCATCCTCAAATGTTCCCTTAAGGAAGCACAGATAGAGAACAAGCACTATCACGGATGTAAGAAGAGAAAAGAAGATCGCACCCTTATCCTTAAAGTAAACCAGCATATTTCTCTTTGTAAGTCCCATAAATCTTCTCATATATTTGCAAGCTCCCTTCCTGTCAGATTAAGAAATACATCATCCATGCTTCCCTTGATCACTTCATAATCCGTTATCACATCTATGTTCCTGTATAAAAGGTCTGTTATGCATCCTGCGAATCTTACATTATAATGATCTGCATCGTAGGTATAATCATAACCTTTAAGCACTTCGGAATTCCCTGGAAGTTCATCCGTATACCACACAAGTCTTGAAGAAGCATATGCGCTCTTTAATTCCGAAGGTGTTCCCTTTGCAATGATCTCCCCTTTATCAAGGATCACCACACTGTCCGCATCCTTGGTCTCTTCCATGTAATGCGTTGTAAGGAAGATGGTCATGTGCTTATTTTTCCTCAGATAATCGATATAGTCCCATACGATCTTTCTTGACTTGGGATCAAGGCCCGTTGTCGGCTCATCAAGAAAAAGGATCTTCGGATCATGGATAAGTGCCCTTGCGATATCCACTCTTCTTCTCTGCCCTCCGGAGAGATTTTCATATCTCCTGTTCCAGATGCTTTTAAGCTCAAAGCTTTCCATGAACTCTTCAAGACTCGCTTCTATCTCTTTCCTGCTCATTCCGTAATATGAACCTCTGGTATACAGATTTTCCTTAACCGTGAGCTTGTCATCCAGAACTGAATTCTGAAAAACAATTCCTATAAGCGATCTTATTGCATCGTCATCCTTACCAAGCTCATGATCAAATACCTTTACATCCCCGGAAGTCCTTGCAAGTATCGTGCTCAGGATATTTATCGTAGTTGACTTTCCCGCACCGTTTTCTCCGAGAAAAGCGAAAAGCTCGCCTTCATGTACATCAAAGGATATTCCCTTTACCGCTCTGTGCTCTTTGTAATCCTTTACGAGATTTCTTACCGTTATCGCATTCATATTCTTAAGCCTCTTTCATTTCCATAACGTTTAGTACGCTTTGTTTTTCCTTACAAACGCATCATAGAAAAATGGCAAAAAAAATAAAAGTGCATCTCTACCAACATGCAAATACATGCTACCAAGATGCACAATTACGATATGTTCATAAAACTATATCTGTTTTTTTAGATGAACTGAGGCTTTCGGATATGTTTTGTCCGGATAAACAGCATCTCGCACCGTCTGTTTACTCATCATCCCTGACGCCATCAAGAGCATCATTAATTTTGATCTCATCATTTTTGGCAAGCCAGTATGTGGCAATGCAGACAAACACATAAATGATCACATACATGACAAGTACAAAAAGATAAGATCTTACGGAATCATACCAGTCAAAAAGCCATCCGCATAAACTGAGAACTGCCAGCACACAGAAAAAATGCAGGATCTGTCTGATCGTAAAATTTTTGCTGCTCACCGCTTCGTCAAGAAGGAGCAATGTCGGGACAGAACAAAGAAAAGCGGTGACAATGATCGAAAGAGGTATGAACCACTGCCAGGAGATACGGTCACCATTTCCGTACAGCATATAGAAAAACGCCTGCACACCCAACCCGAAAAGTATAGCAGTTGATATCATTAATGTCTGACTGAAAATAATCTTTATCTTACTCATGTTACACCCCAAGCTTTTTCTTAAGCTCTTTAACATAGCTTCTGGATATTACAGTCTGTTCACCGTTCAGCATTACTGCCACCATCCGTCCGTTTATCTCTGACTTGACCGACCTTATCTTACGGATATTGATTATAAGAGACTTCGAACACCTAAGGAAATTAGAATTAAACAGCTCCTCTAATTCATAAAGTCTGTATTTTGTCTCGTAACATTTTTCCTTGGTATATACATAGGTTCTTTTATCAACAGACTCTGTGTAATATATCTTGTCCGTTCCAAGCATCACCGTCTCACTTCCGGATTCTCCGGATGTTTCCGATACGGGAATGCTGCGGCAGTTATTTTCCAGGAGTTCCTTTGCGCTCTTTATCTCCTCTGTCATCTCTGAAGCACGGATGATCGCTTCTTCCTCATCTGCATTTTGAACTTTTTCAAGTGTTACTTTCATTATATCCTCACCAATATGAGACATTTCCCGTAAACAGGCCGGATTCTTCCCCATTTACCTTTATATCCGCTTACCTGCATCCGCTCTGTCAACAAGCCCGTCATCTGCCATGATGCGTATCCGATCATACATCAAATAACTGCTTTTTACGCTCAATAAGTTCGGGAAGCCGTTCCGTATAATCCTTTACTTCCCTGTAATTCTCACATCGGCTTATATCAAGGTTAAGTTCTCCGCCTGAGCGGATCAGCTCTCCAAGCGTGCACGATGCTGCATTTTCGTTGACCAAGGGGACAATCCCTGCGTTTACCGGCCTCGTGAGCTTAGGGATCATCCCGCCATTTGCTACCTTCTTTGTTATGGTCCCTGCTCCAAAACCAAGTATGGTCTGGACCTCCTCCATCATCACAACATTATACAGACATTCTTTTCCCGGACGTGCATATCCGATATTTTCGAAGCCTCCGGACATATCCTTCTGACGATAGAGATAATAAGGTTCAAGACCTATTGAAGCTGCACACTTCCTTGCAAGCTCCTGTATCTCTTCCGTATTTGTTATATTTCCGTATCCGTTTTTATCAAGCCACTCCCCCATAGCAGATGCCCTCTTCAGAGCCAGCGAATGAACGGTAAGAGAATCCGGCTTCAGTTCTTCAAGAACCTCACAGGTATGCTTTACTTCATCTATGCCTTCCCCGGGAAGTCCAAGGATGATATCCATATTTATATTATCGAAGCCAAGCTCACGTGCAAGCTTATATGCATCAATGGTCTCCGCTGCAGTTGCCTTCCTGCCGATAAGATCAAGGGTCTTCTGGTTAAAGGTCTGGGGATTTACGGAAATCCTTGATATACCGTGTTTTTTCAGAACACGCAGCTTCTCTTCGGTTATGGAATCCGCTCTGCCTGCTTCAACGGTAAATTCAATATCGGGTCCCGTAAAATATATATCCTCCGCTGCAGAGATTATCCTGTCTAACCGGGAAGCAGATAATGCCGTGGGGGTTCCTCCGCCCATGTATACACTGTCAGGAGCCCTGCCAGGAATAATGGATGAGCACTCTCTCATCTCACGGATAAGCGCCTCCACATATGCATCACCGCCATCCTTTACGCTTGAAAGAGGATATGCGGTAAATGAGCAATAAAGGCATCTTGTGGGGCAAAAGGGAATACCTATATAGACAGAATAGCCTCCCGTATAGCCTCTTGTATCACCCGGTGCTGAAAACTCTCTGTGCTCACATGCAGAAAGCATCTGGGTTTCAGCTCTTGCTATATTCCATGACATATCTATCTTTTCATCGGTAACAAGATATTCATCCCGGTAATATCCGGCAGCCTCGCTTTTTCCCCTTCCTGCAAGAGTGCAGATGAAAGCAGGCTTTGTGGGGCGAACGCCGTTCATCATTCCCCAGGGAAGATCACGTCCGGTATCACTCTTGAATATGGAATACAGCTTTCTGCACAGTGCTTTTTTATATGCGGTGCAGTCTCCCTTTTCATCATAGGGAGCGTTTATCAGTTCCGTGGCAGTATACCTGTATTTTTTATCGTAAAATACGGCATCCGCATCACCATCCGCATTCACTTTAATGCTGAAAAAATACCCTGTCTTTTCC
>CAMNAQ010000029.1 GCA_946531495.1 uncultured Lachnospiraceae bacterium
ATAATCTGCGCAAGAATAAATTCGCAGAGCTTGTTACCTATCTGGGTCAGACCAGATTCACCAAGTCACACGATATGGAGGCTTCTGCAGAATACTTCAAGACGGGACATGAATTCATTATCCCAAATGACAGGATAATTAAGGCAAATAAAAACAAGATGGTGGTAAGGACGGGTATCACCATAGCAGTTTTTGTTATCTTCCTAGGTATGATGGGTTATTACATGGCAACTCATGAAGATTCGGCAGGATTCATCACAGCCCTAATCTTTGCAGGCATTGGCGGAGCAGTTCTTCTTTTTACCGAAGCTATACCCTCCATCATTGCATACAGGAAGATACGTACTCTTCCGGGCAGGATTTATGTGGACGAGTATTCTCTTGCCATCGGAGATAAGACGTTAAGTGCCGGAAGCATTCTCAACATTATGCTGGTGCCTGCAAGCTATGAGATACTCACCAGAGATTTGATAGTTATCACCAAGAGCAATGAGAAATTAAAATACAACTTTGGTAAGAAAGAACAAGAGAACAAGCGGACATATGCAGATTACGAGAATCTGTGCAATACCATAGAGCTCTGGTGCATCGTAAATAAGATAAACTTTATGCAGATCCTTGGATAATTTACAAAAAAAGTGGAGGATGCGGTTATGGCTAAAAAGATCATCGTAGTAGTTGATATGCAGAAGGATTTTATTGACGGAGCACTCGGATCTGCAGAGGCTGTGAAGATCGTGGACCGCTGCGCAGAAAAGATCAGGGCTGCAAAGGCAGATGGAGATGCTGTGATCTTTACCAGGGACACCCATGATGAAAATTATATGAGCACCGAAGAGGGTAAGAATCTTCCGGTGCCTCATTGCATAAAGGGAAGCGAAGGCTGGCAGATCACCGCGGCATTATTGGGTCTTGCGGATGATTCACTGGTTATAGACAAGGAAACCTTCGGAAGCAGGGAGCTTGGAAAAGTTGTGGCTGATAAGCTTTCGGAAGGCGGTTATGATAGCATTGAACTTTTTGGACTTTGCACCGACATCTGTGTCATAAGCAATGCGCTTCTGATCAAGGCATTTTGTCCGGATATACCTATATATGTGGATGCTTCATGCAGTGCAGGTGTTACGCCGGAGAGTCACGATACGGCGATAAAGGCAATGGAGAGCTGTCAGATACATGTTACCGGAAAGGGTGAAGAGCCTTGGAGATAAGCAGGATCTACAACATAGCATTGTTCGGAGGAACCTTTGATCCGTTTCATATGGGGCATTATGAGCTTTTGAAGAATCTCAATGATGAGCTTGCTCCTGACAGGATCTACGTCATCCCCGCCGGGCATCCATATTTTAAGGAGCAGGTGGGAAAGAAGGTCAGTTCGTCAACTGACAGGATAGAGATGACCAGAGCCGGACTGAAGGATCTGGATATCCCATGGGAGATATCGACCGTTGAAACGGATAAGGATACCCCGAGTTATTCGGTAGAAACGATCAGGTATTTTCGCAAAAACGGTGTTCCGGAGAATACGGATTACGGACATCTGAAGATATGGTTTCTATGCGGAAGCGATCTGCTCTTTGAGATAGACAAATGGTATAAATACAGAGAGATCCTTTCATCAGTAACGCTTGCGGTCATACCGAGAGGAGATGATGATATGGATCGGATACTCCTTCGGAAAAAGGAGCTTGAAGAAAAGGAGTATGCGAAGATATATATTTCAAAATATCGTGGCAGGAATATCTCATCTACAATGATCCGGGAAGATCCCGAAGGGTGCAAAAGCTTTATTCCGGAAGGAACATATGAATACATTCGCAAGCACGGACTTTACAATATATAGACAGCGATCAATAAATCAGAAATCCTGAAAGGAGTTCATTATGGACCAGATAATCAACAGCTTACTTGAAACCGATCTTTATAAGTTTTCCATGGGACAGGCCATTTATCATCAGTTTCCAAGCTATACCACAACATGGACATTCAAATGCAGAAATGAAGACGTTCATTTTACCTCAGAGATGGTTGAAGAGATAAAGCGTCAGATAAGTCTTTACTGTGAACTTAAATTCACGGAAGAGGAGCTGGAATATCTCGGCAACATCACCTGGTTCCAGAGGTCCTATGTGGATTTCTTAAGACTGTGGCATCCGAGATTTGAGGATTTTGAGATCGGTACGGATGCTGACTGCGGTCTTACCATAGAGACGAAGGGAACATGGCTCAACACTTCCATGTATGAGATCCCAACACTCGCGATCGTAAACGGCGTATATTTCCGCATGGGATTTGAATATGACAAGCTTCTTGACAGCTTCAAAGAGCGCCTGACTGATAAGATCAAAAAGCTTGAAGACGGTACCTGGAAGATCGGTGCATTTTCCGAGTTCGGTATCAGGAGAAGACTTTCTGCAGAAGCACAGGAGCTTGCTGTTTCCGAGCTTGCCAAGGCAAAGCTGGACGGATCGGTCTTTGTCGGAACATCCAATGTATACCTTGCCAAGAAATTCGGATTAAAGCCCGTGGGAACAATGGCTCATGAGTGGATCATGTGTGTCGGTCAGGGCAATCATAAGCATAATCCCGCATATTCCAACTGGTATGCTCTTGATGCGTGGGTCAAGGAGTACGGCGTTTTGAACGGAACCGCACTTACGGATGCGATCACTACCGACTGCTTCCTGAGAGACTTCCAGCTTACGTATGCGACTCTTTTCTCAGGAGTAAGACAGGACAGCGGCGATCCGCTTGAATGGGGAGATAAGATGATAAAGCACTACGAGGATCTTGGAATCGATCCGAGAACCAAGACACTTCTTTTCTCTGATTCACTTGATTTCGAGAAGGCTCACAATATCAATGCATATTTCGAAGGCAGAGCAAAGGTCGCTTTCGGTATAGGCACATATGTTGCCAATGATACGGATGTTCCCGCTCTCAATATCGTAATGAAGACAACCGAATGCAACGGACAGGATGTGGCGAAGATATCCGATACGGAAGGAAAGGGAATGTGTAAGAATCCTGATTATGTTCATTATCTTAAGCGCTGCATAAAGTGGCGCATGGAGCATGAGCTTTGATCTGGATCATTGGATAGAGTAACATCGCAGATGGGGAAAGGCTTTCGTGGAAAGGAATTTGTATGCTTAAGGATGTGGAGAAAACGGTTAATGACATAACCGAATGGATCAGGGAATATTTTGAAAAGAACGGACCGAAATGCAGTGCGGTACTTGGCATATCCGGAGGCAAGGATTCAAGTGTCACCGCTGCGCTTCTTGTAAGGGCTCTGGGAAAAGAAAGAGTTGTGGGTGTCATGATGCCGGACGGTGTCCAGCCGGATATCGATGATTCAAAGACGCTGGTTGCTCATCTGGGAATCCCTAATTATACGGTTAATATAATCGGTGCCACAACAGCTCTTAAGGAGGCGCTGAAAGCTGCAGGCGCTGAGGTTTCAAAGGATACTCAGATCAATATCCCGCCCAGGGTCAGGATGACCACCCTGTATGCCGTGGCACAGGGACTTGAAAACGGCGGAAGAGTCATCAATACCTGTAACAGATCTGAGGATTATATCGGATACAGTACCAAGTTCGGAGACAGCGCAGGTGATATGTCCATACTGGCTGCTTTTACGGTTGAGGAGGTGCTTCAGATAGGAGATTTCCTCGGACTTCCGGAAAGCCTGGTTCACAAGAAACCCTCAGATGGCCTCAGCGGTATGAGTGATGAAGACAAGATCGGTTTTTCATACAAGACTCTGGACAGATACATCGCCACCGGCATCTGTGAGGATGAGGAGATAAAAAGCAAGATCGACCGCATGCACAGGCTGAACCTTCATAAGCTTGAGGTGATGCCTCACTTTGAACCTTAAAAGGATTATGGTAAAATTCTGGTACGCCGAGGCTTTTTCGGCACGTGCTATCAGGTGAGCAGGCAAGCATTTGGTCCAGTTATTTAAGATACGTTATACTAGTGTTATGAGTCTGAATTTCGGACTGATCCCTGGCTGTATTGAATCGATCTGTATGCTGCCGGATGGAATGGAGGAATATGAACTTTTTTTTAGATCAAAACACCACTCTTTGTCTTGACAAAAATGACTGGCCCGGAGTTATCATGGTTTCCGAAAAAGTCAGAGGGGATATGGAGCTTGTCTTTGGCAAAGGCCGGGAAGTAGTGCTTTTTGACGGAGCCCCTGCAGAGGCCGACTATGCGGAAGGAAGAGTATTTGCAGGCTGTATAGGCAGATCTGCCGTAATAGATGATCTGGAGAAAAAAGGGATCATCGATCTTTCCGCTGTCCGCGGGAAAAGAGAGGTGTATCTTTTCACGACCGTTCAGATAAATGGTGTTTCCGCCGTTGTTATTGCGGGAAGCGACAAGAGAGGAACCATCTACGGGCTTTTCCATATATCCGAACTTATGGAGGTAAGCCCCTGGGTGTGGTTTGCGGATGTGATCCCGGCAAAAAAGGAATGTGTTCAGATCACAGAGAAGGATAACATGGTAAGCAGGGAGCCTTCAGTCCGCTACCGTGGATTTTTCATTAATGATGAATGGCCTTCCTACGGTAACTGGACAACAGATAATTTCGGAGGGTTCAATGCGAAGATGTATGATCATGTATTTGAACTGCTCCTTAGAATGCACGGAAATTATCTGTGGCCTGCCATGTGGACATCATGCTTTTCGGAGGATGGTCCCGGGATAGAGAATGCAAGGCTTGCCGATGAATACGGTGTTGTCATGGGAACTTCACATCATGAGCCCTGCATGAGACATGGCGAAGAATTCTCGCATGTAAAGGGGCCTGATTCGGTATACGGAAATGACTGGAACTTCAACAGGAACAGAGACGGACTGATCAATTTCTGGAGGGACGGACTTAAGAGAAACGCTCCCTTTGAGAACGTGGTCACTGTAGGAATGAGAGGCGAGGCAGACTCGGAGATGCTCGGAAGAGAGTGCACAACTCTCGATAATATCAATTATCTCAAGGATGTCATCACCACACAGAACGGTCTTCTTAAAGAGGTATACGGTGAGAAGGCTTCCGATGTTGCCAAGGTCTTTGCCGTATATAAGGAAGTGGAAAAGTTCTATTACGGTGATGAGGAAAATGAAGGGCTCAGATGCTGGGATGGACTGGATGGCACCATCATCCTTCTTGCAGATGACAATCATGGATACATGAGACTTCTTCCGCCGAAGGAAGACCGTGATCATAATGGCGGCTTCGGAATGTATTACCATCTCGATTATCACGGCGGTCCTGTTTCCTACGAGTGGGTAAACAGTACCCATATATCCCGTATTGCGGAGCAGATGGGACAGGCTTGGGACTGCGGAGTCAGGGATCTTTGGATCGTAAATGTGGGAGACCTTAAACCGGTTGAGTTTCCGCTGAATTACTTCATGGATCTTGCTTATGATTATGATAAGTGGAGCAATGAGTGCAATTCATATACCGGGATCTGGGCAAAGGCACAGTTTGGTAAGGAAGGCGCACAGGCAGTTTCGGAGGCGGTCAACCTTCTTGAGGATTATACAAGGATAAGTTCTGCAAGAAGACCGGAGACCATAGGGCCCTTTACCTTCAATCCCGTTTTCTACGATGAGAGCAGAAAAATGCTTGCAAAGGCAGGAAGAGTCATTGCTTCCGCAGATGCTGCCATTGAAAGATATAAAGGAAAGGATCTATATGATGCTTTTTTCCAGCTTGTGTATTTCCCCGCCAAGGCATCGATGAATGTCCTGACTATGCAGCTTTATTGCGGACTGGATATCACTCTTGCAAAAAGAGGATGCCCGTCTGCCAATTATTTTGCGGAGGGTATCAGACAGGCTCTTGAGCTTGATGAGCAGTTATGCGATGCATATAACGGACTCGGAAACGGCAAGTGGAAGGGAATGATGCTTTCCGAGCATATCGGCTTTGTTAACTGGAATGAAGAGGAACACAGAATTCCCACAAGGACATATGTGCAGCCTTATCATAAAGCCAGAATAAGTGTCAGTGTTACCGGTCTTCCTGTATCTACAATGGGAGGCGACTGGACTAAGAGAGAGCTTTTGATGCTTGATCTTCTTTCGCCCGGAGGTAAGGGACAGATAGCGATTGAAAACTGCTGCAGGGATGAGGCTTTGTGGGAAGCAGAGACAGATGACAAGTGGATTGTTCTTTCCAAAAAAGAAGGAAAGATCTCCGGAGCTGCGGATGAAGATCATCTTTCGGACAAAGGCCCCGATGCATCTGTTGAATATATAAGTGTAAGTGCGGATACAGAGCTTCTTCACAAGGCATGCGATGCAGCCGGAAAGAGGAACATAACCGGGGTAGTGAAGATCACATCAGGTAAGTCCAAAGTATTTGTCAGGATATGTGCAAGAGATTTTACGGAAGAGGAGAAAAAAGCTTCCTTCTATGTTCCATTCCTGCCTGATGAGGTTAATTATCCCGGATCTGAGATACCGCTTGAATGTGCGATCGAGGCATCTGATTTTGAAAAGCTGTCAGGCGGAAAAGAGTGTGACTTTAAGGTGTTTGCACCTTACGGAAAGTATCAGAGTGCTATGAGAGCTGTTCCTGCGGATGCATGCGGAGAGCCTGAGGATATGCCTCAGGCATGCTACAGGGTATATATTCCGGAGGATGGAGATTACGAGCTTTCCGTCTGTGCAGCTCCCGGAGGCCCCATACTCAGGGATACATATGCTTCATTTGGAGTCTCGGTTAATGACGGTGATGTCAGTATTTTGAAAATGGTATCTGATACTTACAGGGCCGGTGAGAACAGCTGCAGCGAATGGTGCAAGACAGTGCTTGAGCATGAAAGAAGGCAGACTCTTACATTTAAGGGACATAAGGGTGAAAATGTGATAAGGATCTTCGGATGCGATCCGGGAAGCGTTCTCACAAGATTGGTCATCAGACAGGCACGCGGCAGGAAGCCTGAGACATATTTCGGACCTGCGCCTGAATATATAATGGTGTAACGGCACATATATATCAAAGTACTAATTAAGCATTAAGGCAGTTTGTTAAGCGTTAAGGCAGAAAGGTATGAATTATGCAGCTGGATAAGTCCAGACCGGTATATGTTATCGGTCACAAAAATCCCGATACGGATTCAGTCTGTTCCGCCATAGGGTATGCCGATCTTAAAAGAAGGCTTACGGGTGGGGATTACAGAGCGGTCAGATGTGGTCATCTGAGTGATGAGACTAAATTCGTACTGTCCAGATTCGGAGTAAAAGCACCTGAGTACGTCAAGGATATCAGGATCCAGGTAATGGATATGGATATCAAGAGACTCCCCGGTGCATCGCCGCTTCTTTCTCTTAAGAATGCATGGAAGGTCATGCATGAAGCGGAGACGGTCACCTTATGCATCACAGAGGGTAGTTCTCTGAAGGGCCTGATAACTCTCGGAGATATCGTGGATTCATACATGGATACGGATGACAGCGGTATTCTTGCTCTGTCTCATACCCCGTATGCAAATATTGTAGAGACTCTGGAAGGCAGTCTTCTTGCAGGTGATGTAAACGGTACGGTGGAAAGCGGAAGAGTTGTTGTATCACAGGTTGGGGCAGCAGGCGTTTTGCCGGGCGACATAGTGATCATCCCGGATGGTACGGAGGATGCGGAAGAATGTCTTGCCGCAGGCGCTTCATGTATCATTACCTGTTCCGGAACAAGACCGTCCGATGAAGTCAGAAATCATGCTGTAGAAAAGAAGGTCAGGATCATCGAGACTAAGTATGATGCTTTTTCTGTTTCCAAGATGATAGACCAGTCAATCCCTGTGGTATATTTCATGAAATCCCAGGATCTGGTGACTTTTAAGATGACGGATTATGTGGATGATGTAAGGCCTGTAATGGCTCAGGCACACCACAGGTATTTTCCGGTGCTGGATGAAAAGGGAGATTATGTAGGCATGATCTCCAGAAGAAATCTCCTTGGTGCCAAGCGCAAACAGGTCATACTGATGGACCATAATGAGAGGAATCAGGCAGTGACCGGTATAGAGTCCGCATCGATCCTTGAGATAATAGATCATCACAGGCTCAGCGCGGTGGAGACGGTATCACCTGTCTTTTTCAGGAATCAGCCCCTTGGCTCTGCATCAACCATCGTATATCTGATGTATAAGGAAGCCCATGTTGAAGTTAAGCCCGATATAGCAGGCCTTCTGTGTGCCGCAATCCTGTCCGATACCCTGATATATAAGAGTCCTACCTGTACTGAAACTGATATACAGTGCGGCAATGAGCTTGCACATATCGCAGGCATCATGCAGGATGAATTTGCAAGGGAGATGTTCAAGGCGGGAAGTGACTTTGAACATAAGACCGGCGAAGAGCTCCTTAAGAGAGATTTCAAAAAGTTTACCATAGAGGGTTATTCCGTTGGTATCTCACAGGTTAATGCAATGATGAAAGAGGAGATACTCGTTGCGGAAAATAAAGCCGAAGACTCCATAAAGGGATTCATGAATTCGGAAAAGCTCGATATGGCTTTTATGATGATCACTCTGATACCTTCCGAATCATCAAGGATAGTATGGGCAGGCGAAGGTGCAAGAGAAGTTCTTAAAAACGGATTTCAGACAGAGATCCGCGAAGAGGATGCAGATGTGCTCCTGAACGGAATAGTGTCCAGAAAGCAGCAGTTCCTTCCGGCAATAGTCGAGGGAATCTCTGCATTGTCCCAGTCGTGATAAAAAACATCCCCTCATGAGCTCTGTGATATGTCCGGCAGATGCGGTGCATATCATATATCATGAGGGGATTTGATCTTACAGGTACGTATCCCGGATCGGATGATCCGGGATTATATTTATTTTGGATTTACTTTGCGTTTAGACTCTTATGGGTAAGAGCGGCAAGTGCGGCACCTGCAAGAGGTCCGACTATGAATATCCAGAGGGATGCAATGGGAGCTGTGTTTCCGTTTGCAGCCGCAAATACTGCGGGAGCGATGCTTCTTGCAGGGTTAACGCTGGTTCCGGTAAGTCCGATACCTACGATGTGTACGAATGTAAGTGTAAGACCGATGACAAGTCCTCCGAATGAACCGTGTCCTGCTTCCTTGGAGGTCACACCGAGAATGGTGAGTACAAAGATGAAGGTGAGGATAACTTCAACAAGAAGTCCGGCTACTACGCTTCCGTTAACTCCGGCAAGTCCGTTGGAGCCGTATCCTCCTGTCATATCGGTAACGCTTCCTGTTCCGAATACACATGCAAGAAGTCCGGAGCCTACGAATGCACCGATAACCTGAGCTACTACGTATCCGCAGAAATCCTTGCTCTTCATTCCGCCGTTCATTAATACTGCAAGAGATACCGCGGGGTTAACATGGCACCCGGATACATTTCCGATGCAGTAAGCCTCTGCGACGATGGCAAGACCGAATGCAAGAGCAGTAAGAAGATAGCCTGATCCGTTTGCTGCGTCACATCCAACAAGCATTGCGGTTCCGCATCCCATGAAGACGAGAACGGCAGTTCCGATAAGTTCAGCAACATACTTTTTCATATTATTATCACTCCTTTTTGATTTTTCGGATAATGATCCGAATTGATAATACAAATTGATTATATATGTATTTGCCCCAATATGGTAGGATATTCTTCGAAGGTTTTGAACCTTTATCATATTCGGAGGAGAAAAATATGGCTTATAAGATAATCGGAGACAGCTGCTGCGATTTTACGAAGCTTCAGATGAAAAAAGGAAATATTGTCCGGGTTCCGATGTCCATTATAATCGGCGGCGTTGAATACAGAGATGACGGCCTCAGAAACCAGGAGGAGTGGATCAGGCTTATAAAGGAGGATCCCGGATATCCCAAGTCGGCATGTCCTTCACCTGATACTTTTTACAGCGCATTTGACGAAAACTGCGACAATTATGTCATTACTCTTTCAGCAAAGCTGAGCGGTGTATATAACAGCGCCATGGTTGCAAAGGAGATGTTTGAGGAAGAGCATGAAGGTGTGCGTATTCATGTATTTGATTCAAAGAGTGCGGCGGCCGGAGAGTCTCTTCTTACAGAAAAGATCATAAAGTTTGCGGATGAGGGTCTTTCTTTTGATGAAGTTGTCGAGAAGGGTGAAAAGTTCCGCGATGAGATGTTCACGGTCTTTGTTCTCGATGATCTTGAAACCTTCAAGAAAAACGGAAGATTAAAGGGTATCAAGGCACTTGTTGCAACAACAATGAATGTGAAGCCCGTTCTCGTCGGAGATGACGGAGAGATAAAACAGATCGATCAGGCTATAGGAATGACGCGTGCCATAAACCGTATGCTGTATCATATAGAAAAGAAGGATATTGATAAATCCGCAAGCATCAGGATCACTCAGTGCGACAGCAAGGAACTGTGCACTAAGATCGCAAGGATACTTACGGAACGTTTTGGATTTTCTGATGTTAAGATAATAAATGCCGGAGGACTTTCAACAACCTATGAAAATCCCGGCGGAGTTGTAATGGCGATAGGCTGAATTAATCGTTTCTTCTGCACACGAGTACATCGCCGTTTTTAACCTTGATATTTCTTGTGGGGACAGCACATACCCCGTCTCTTATGAGAACAAGGATATCAATATCATCTTTATTTTCAATCTTGCCGATCTCTTTACCCTGATAGGGCGTCTCAGGACCGACTGTCACGGTAATGAGACCGGCTTTTTCGTCTCCCTTTGCAAGTCCGCGTTTAAGCGTAGTGGACCTCTCGACAAATCCCGCAGAGATGATCCCGGTAGGAATTGCCACAACAGCCATTGCAAGGAAGTCGACGATTATTCCGATCGTTTTTCCCATAAGGGTGATGGGATGAACATCACCATATCCGACGGTAAAGATCGTCGTGGCAGCCCACCATAATCCCGAAAGCGCATTCGGAAATGCTTCAGGCTGTACATCGTGCTCCACCGAATACATGCAGAGGCTCGAGGCTAACATCAGGATAAGGATGATCAGAATGGAAGCCGCGATCTGACTGATCTTGTCCCTGAATACGGACAGTATCACATGGAACGAATCGTAGGTTGAATTGATCTTAAAGAGCCTGAATATCCTCGCAACTCTCAGCAGCCTGAATACCACAAAGCCCGACAGATAATAGAAGGGCAGGATCGTGAGCAGCTCTATCACGCCGTCGAATGAAATGATAAATGCAAAAACAGCTGCAGCCCTTGACTTGCCGGGATAAAGGTAGTCGGCTGTAGCGAGTCTTAAGATGTATTCTATTAGGAAAAAGAGTATGCTGAAAATATCCAGGAACCTGAAGATCCCATCCAGATATGAGAACTGATCGAAGGATTCGAGGATCAGTGACAGGATATTCAGGATTATGATAGTGATCAGTGCAACATCGAATGCGGTACTGGCAACATCATTTCTCGTACCGATCTGAATGATCTCAAAAAGTCTTGCACGTGTAAGCTTTTTGCTTTTTTTATTTTGTTTTTTCTTATTGTTACCCATGCCACAAATTTTACATTTCCTGTAAAAAGATGTCAAAAAATAATAAATGCTCCCGGTGTCAGGTTTCCGTAAATATGATGAAAAAATACCGATTCGGAAACGTCCGGAGAGGGGTGGCGTTTCCTGTTTCGTCATTTTAACTAAAATTAATCTATAAAAAACGTTTTCTTTTTGTTTATCCTGTGTTATATTGTTCAACGAAGGGTATGAAAACGCTTTCGGAACAGTTCCGGGACGCTATACCCAGTTAGAAACGGAGGATATATTATGAAACGTAAGTTACTTAGTCTTGTACTCAGTGCGGGACTCGTAGCTACATCTTTTGCATCTCTTGCAGGATGTGGCAAGGCAACAGGAGAGATCAAGATCTGGGTTGCCGAGAATGTTGTTGAATTTACCAAGGAACAGGTTGCTGCTTTCCAGCAGGCAAATCCCCAGTACTCGGGATACACCATTGTCATTGAGCCCGTCGGAGAAGGCGATGCCGCTACCAATATGGTTACGGACGTTGAGGCAGGCGCTGATATCTACGGATTCCCTCAGGATCAGCTTTCCCGTCTCGTAGCTGCTCAGGCAATTACCCCTATCGGTGATCAGGCAGCTGAGTGGGTTGCCCAGCAGAACGATGCAGGTTCAGTTGCCGCTGCTAAGGTTGGCGATACCACCTATGCATTCCCTATTACCTCAGATAACGGATATTTCCTTTATTATGACAAGTCTGTCATTTCCGATCCTTCTACTCTTGAAGGAATCATTAAGGATTGTGAGAGCGCAGGAAAGAGCTTCTATATGGAGATCAACTCCGGCTGGTATCAGACCGCATTCTTCTTCGGAGATAACGGATGTACCCTTACCTATGATACCGATTCCACAGGCGCATTCACCGCTTGTAATGCAACTTATGCATCCGATGCAGGTGTTGTTGCGCTCAGGAACATGATCAATCTTCATATGTCTCCTGCATTTGTTAACGGATCATCCATCAGCAATGCAACCAATGTCGGTGCCATCGTTGACGGAACATGGGATTCGGGCGCAGCAAAGGATCTCTTCGGAGATAATTATGCAGCAGCTCCTCTTCCTACCGTAGGCGGAGTTCAGATGTCCGGATTCGGCGGATTCAAGCTTCTCGGTGTTAAGCCTCAGACTGATAAGGATAAGCTTGAAGCATGCAAAGCTATCGCTCAGTATCTTTCATCCGCAGATGTTCAGCTTGCTCGTTATGACGAGGTAGGCTGGGGACCTTCAAACATCACTGCTCAGAGATCCGATAAGATCACCAACGACGCAGCGCTTTCAGCTCTTGGCCAGCAGCTTGCATATACCGTTCCTCAGGGACAATATCCCGGCGATTATTGGACACTTGCTACAGCACTCGGCGACAGCATTATTGCCGGTGATTATGACAAGGCTACCGATGCAGAGCTTCTTCAGGTTCTTCAGGACTTCCAGGATACCTGTGCCAGCTACGCTCAGTAAAATCTGATCTTTATGAATTTATGGGGCAGGGGACCGATCGATTCCCTGCCCCTTTTGGAAAAAAGTGACCGGTCTGTTTTGGGAGGTCTTCTTTAATGGGTAATTTTCAAAAAAATATCACTGCTGCAAAAGAGACGGCAAAGCAGTTTGCCGGCGGGCTGCGTGATCTCGGGGAATCAATAGCAAAGGGAAGCTGGAAGACAAAGGTTTCCATTCTTATATTCGGATTTGCACATATTCTCAGGAAACAGTTCCTGAGAGGCTTTGCTTTTCTTGCAGGTGAAGCCGCGCTTATCTGGGTGATATTCGGCTTCGGCTGGAAGTATATTTCAAAATTCGGTACCCTCGGAACCTCGAGCGGAGGTTATAATCCGGACGGTACCATTTCTTACGGTGACAATTCCTTCTTTATCCTGCTCTACGGAATTCTGGTTCTGATCGCATTTGTTGCGCTTCTTATACTGTGGAGCATGAATCTGAGAGACAGCTATAAATGTGAGAAGAGACTTGCGGAGGGCAGAAGTCTTCTGGGTAATAAGGATGACTGGCATAGTCTTTTTGACAGAAATTTTGCCCAGACTCTTCTTACCGTACCTGTAATAGGTATTTTTATTTTCACTGTGCTTCCGATCCTTTTCATGATATGTATTGCGTTTACCAATTATGATAAGGACCACACACCGCCTGCGGCTCTTTTCACCTGGGTTGGGTTTGAGAATTTCCGCAAGATATTCGATTTTGGAAGTGCCGGACTCGGAAGTACCTTCTTCAAGGTTCTGGGATGGACGCTCTGCTGGGCATTCTTTGCCACCTTCCTTAACTATTTCCTTGGAATGGGCGTGGCTATCCTGATCAATCGTAACGGGATCAAATTCAAGAAGCTGTGGCGTACCATACTTGTTATGACGATCGCAGTTCCTCAGATTGTCAGCCTTTTGTATATCGGAAAGCTTTTTGCAGCCGACGGTCTTATTAATCTTTTCCTGATGGATCACGGCTTCATAGACAGGGCGATACCTTTTTGGACCAATGCCAATTATGCGAGAGTGCTTATCATACTGATCAATCTGTGGGTCGGTATTCCCTACATGATGCTTATTGCAACCGGACTTTTGATGAATATTCCTGCCGATCTGTACGAATCGGCGAGGATAGATGGTGCCAATTCCTTCCAGATGTTCAGGAAGATTACGCTTCCTTATATGCTGTTTGTAACAGGTCCGTTCCTTCTTACAAGCTTTACGGGCAACCTTAATAACTTTAACGTCATTTACCTGCTCAATAAGGGACAGCCTAAGAGCATGTCTCTTTCGGACGGAGCAGGTGCCACCGACCTTCTTGTCACATGGCTGTATACCGTAACGGTAACCAATAATGATTACAAGATAGCGGCGGTCATCGGTATCATGGTATTTATTGTCACGGCTGTCATTTCACTTGCTGTATACGGAATGCTGCCTTCTGTTAAGGATGAGGAGGGCTTCCAGTGATGAGTAAGAAAAGGAAAATAGGTAATTTCTTTACATATGTGGTTCTGATCATTATCAGTGTGATATGGCTGTTTCCGTTCGTGGGACTGGTTCTTCAGTCATTCAGGTCTTACGTTACGGAATTCGGAGGAATGGTAGGATATCTTGTTCCGAAAAAGTTCTCACTGGATTCATACATCTATCTCTTTTCGGGTGAGTGCAAATTCATAAGATGGTATCTTAATACTTTGATCATTGCACTCTGCGTGACTGCAGGTCAGACGGTAGTGGTCGTGTGTGTAAGCTATGCGCTTTCGAGAATGAGATTTGCCGGAAGGTCATTCCTCATGAGGACCTGGCTGATCCTCGGCATGTTCCCGGGATTTTTGACCATGATCTGTCTGTATTTCCTTCTTAAGCTTCTCGGACTTACGCAGGCAGGCGCCGTTCCCGGACTTATTCTGATAGGTATTGCAAGCTCCGGAATGGGATATTACGTATGCAAGGGATATTTTGATACGATTCCGAAATCTCTCGATGAAGCCGCAAGGATAGACGGAGCGACAAGAGCTCAGATCCTGATAAGCATGATAGTTCCTCTTTCCAAGCCCATCATCATTTACACGGCTCTCGTAGCATTCATGGCACCCTGGTGTGATTATGTTTTTGCTTCCTATGTAGCATTCGGACACAGCAACAGTTATAATGTTGCGGTTTCCCTGCAAAACTGGGTATGGACCAATGACTATCAGGGATTCTTCACCAGGTTCTGCGCAGGCGGAATTCTTGTTGCTATACCGGTCACCATACTGTTCATGTGCCTGCAGAAATATTATGTAGAGGGCGTTACAGGCGGAGCTGTTAAGGGCTGATCGCTCTTTAGGATATAAAGTAAGTTTTAAATCTTTGAAGGCCGTGCGTTTTATCGTACGGCCTTTTGAAAAATCGGGGGTTAAAAATGTCAAAGGGAAAAAAACTGTTCTCGGGACTTTTGTCTCTTTCGTTTTCCGCAATGCTATTAATAAGCGGATGCGGAGCTTCTTCTTCAGAGCCAAAGTGTGCAGAGCTTCTTGATACATCTGCCAGGGATATTTCCGTTTCGGTGAGCAGGATAGATGATCTTCCGGCTGATTTTATCATGGGAGCGGATGTAAGCTCATATCTGTCCATAAGTGAAAGCGGTGCGGTCTATTATGATTTCGAAGGCAATAAGCTTGATATGGACGGCTTCTTCGGGCTGTTAAAGCAAAGCGGTATTGACCTTGTAAGATTCAGAGTATGGAATGATCCTTATGATGAAAAGGGAAGAGGATACGGCGGCGGAAACTGTGATACAAAGACTGCGGTCCAAATGGGAAAGAGTGCCACGGCAGCCGGACTTCAGGTGATGATAGATTTTCATTATTCGGATTTTTGGGCAGATCCGGGCAAGCAGATGACTCCCAAAGCGTGGCTTGCCATGTCCGATGATGAGAAGGTGGCTGCGCTTGAAAGCTTTACTGCAGATTCTCTTACCGAGCTTAAAAATGCGGGCGTGAATGTCACCATTGTTTCCATAGGAAATGAGACTGACAACGGAATGAGCGGAGAGAAGGGATGGACTGAAAAATGCAACCTTTATAATGCGGGAAGCAGAGCGGTCAGGACTGTTTTTCCGGAGGCAATGGTCGCAGTTCATTTTTCCAATCCTGAGCATGATTATGTGACCTATGCGCGCCACCTTTCCGATTGCAATGTTGATTACGATATATTCGGAACTTCCTATTATCCTTACTGGCACGGAACTCTCGAAAACCTTACCGCAGTGATGTCAGAGATCGCAGAGATGACCGGAAAGCGTGTAATGGTCCTTGAGACATCCTGGGCGTATACCCTTGAGGACGGAGACGGAAGCGGCAATACCGTATCCCATGAGAGTAATTCTTCCGATCCCTTTTACAGCTTCAGCGTTCAGGGACAGGCTGATGAAATAGCCTCTGTGACACGTGCGATCGCGGATGTGGGAGATGCTGCACTTGGATGTCTGTACTGGGAGCCTGCATGGATACCGGTACGGTACTATGATCCGAAAGGCTCGGATTCCGACAGGATCCTTGAAGCCAACAGGAAAAGCTGGGAAAAATACGGATCCGGATGGGCATCAAGCTATGCTTCGGTATATGATCCGGAAGATGCGGGAGTCTATTATGGAGGAAGTGCAGTAGACAATCAGGCTCTGTTTGATTTTGCGGGATATCCGCTTGATTCGCTTCGTACCTTCAGATATATGAGAGAGGGCCATGAGGCGGAAGGGCTCACTCTTTCACAGGTGATAATGCCTGCGGCCGTTTCAATCGAAATAGGCGAGGATATCAGGGAATATCTGCCTATGACTGTCAGAGGAGAGCTGAATAATAAGCAGCGTCTGACATTTAATGTGGAGTGGGATGAAGCTGAACTGGCTCAGCTGACTGCCGTCGGAGAATACACAGTCCACTGTACCATCACGGATGAAATACCCGGAAGCGACGGAACTCCGAGAAGGGTCATGCTTAAGGTAAATGTTCTGCCTCATAATCTTCTGACAAACGGAGATTTCGAAAAGGGAGATAATACCGGATGGGATATAAGCGATCCCTTAGCCGGAGTGACCGAGGATGATCCGTACCGCGGAAATTACGCGCTGCATTTTTGGAGTGAAGGAAAGGTTGAATTTGAGGCCTCACAGACCGTAACAGCAGATAAGAACGGTGAAATGGTATTTTCAATGAGGGCTCAGGGTGGTGACCTCGGAGACGGACATGTGGTAAGGCTGGAAGTTATAAATAACAGCACCGGTCAGACCTACGAAGGAAACGTTACGCTCACCGGGTGGCAGAGCTGGAAGGAAACAGGATATTATGCCGATCCGGACGTGGCCGCATTTACGGTATCTGCGGGAGATACGGTTACGGTAAGTATCTTCGTAAGCGGCGCTGCAGGCGGATGGGGCACCATAGACGACGTGTTCCTTGCCTATAAAGAATAAAGAGTTTTTTATATCATCATCACCACTTTTTATGTGGTGATGATGTTTTTGTGTACATCCCGCAATCGTTTATTTTTTTATAGCACTGTGATATCATCGATTTAGTTTTGAAACAAAAACGCATAACAGTCTGATTTATAAGGAGTAATGATGATAGGACTTACAGTGCTCATAATAGTGATATTGCTTGCGGTGATCTGGATACTTTTAAAGCTTCTCGGACTCGCCATCAAGATTCCCTTTAAGATTGTAGGCATGATCTTCAAGCAGCCTTTTGCGACCATATTCTGGATATTGGTCATTTGCTATCTGATTTATTATTTCCTGATCTGACGTACGGAATATGCTGGTGGGGAATATGCTGGTGGCAATAGTTTGAGGAATGTTAGGGGAGCGGGACAATGAATTATCTGTTGGATGATTTCTTTCGTTGGATAAGTAATTATTCGGATAACGTGATCGCGAGCTATTCGGCATTGACAGGATTTGTCAATTTTTTGAAGCTGGCTCTGGCTGTCATTTCTGTTATCGGGATGTGGAAGATGTTTGCCAAGGCCGGGGAAAACGATTGGGGAGCGATAATTCCGTTCTACAACAAATATCTGTTGTTCAAGATGGCTGATATGAAAAACTGGTACTGGGCATATCTTGCCGGCTATTGCATATATTCCATCAGCCTCATTGTTGCGTTTTTTGCCCTGCTGATCGCGGCTGTTTCATCCATTTCAAGCAGAAGTGATTATAATAAATACTTCATCGCCGCTGCCATTGCCGGTGTGCTGCTTGCAGTATCCTGTATTTTCACTTTTGTTCTGAGAATCATAAAAAACATAAAGCTTTCAAAGAATTTCAATCTAAGCGGATGGTGGGCTGTCGGTCTTATTCTGATTCCCGCTATATTCTATATGATCATAGGCTTTTCCGATAAGATCCGTTTCAAGAACAGACCTGTTTCGGGACCTTTGCCCGGGCAGCTTCCAAATGGGCAGGGTGCAGACGGATATGCCCGGAATACTTATGGTCAGACTTATGATCCTTACGGATCACAAAACAGTGCATATAATTCCGGATATTCATCACAGGGAAATACCTATGCGCAGAACAATCCCTACGCGCAGAGTAATCCATACGGGCAGGGCAATCCTTATGCTCGGGGCGGTGCGTCAAACAGTCAGAATGTATACGGACAGGGCAATCCTTATGCCCGGGGCGGTGCATCAAATTCTCAGAACGTATACGGACAGGTTAATCCCTATGGACAGAATGCAGGCACAGGGGCTCAGAATAATGTGCAGGGTGCACCCGGATCATCTGCAGACGGCAACTTAGACCGAGGAAGGTATGAGGCTGTCTGGAAGACAATTTATGATGATAATGCCAACAATATAAAATAAGGTTATTCTGGGTTATTCTTTTGTAAAAATAATCTGTTTTTTCCTTGACAGAGACGATGAATTTGGATAATATAATCGTTGTCTGTTTTGTGTCCGTAGCTCAGCTGGATAGAGCAACGGCCTTCTAAGCCGTGGGTCGG
>CAMNAQ010000030.1 GCA_946531495.1 uncultured Lachnospiraceae bacterium
TCAACCACATATATATTCGAAACAAAAACAGAATTACCGGTGAGCGTGACCATTCCGTCTATCTCACTGGTTATCGTAAGCCTGTCCTCGGAAAGCCTGATATTCTTGCCGTAATCATGGCGGAGCTTTTTAACATCACGTGGCTTGATCGGAACACCCTGAATAGTCATACCGGGCTCGCCGGGATCTTCGGGAGTTATCTGCGCAAGCTTATCTCCCGCTTTAACATTATTAACTATCCCGAGATGAAAATAGTCGACCGAACCGTCCTCATTCATGGCGGGCTTAGCATGAACATCAGTATTGAAAAAATATTCTATAGTCGCATCTCTTCCCTGCCTGGCAGGCTTTCCCTTTGCAACAACAATATCGGTGCAGTATATACCTGCACTTGCAAACAGCTTCTTCAGAAGATCTACCTGGATGCCGTACTTTATCATCCTGAAGGACATGTCCTTGATGAATTCATCGGCAGTCATTCTCTCGCCGGTATCCGATGGCGGGATGAATCTTGCGACTGCCTTAAGATTATCATCAGAAACAAAAAAATTGTAATTTTCACGGATTGCGGGACATTCACCGGTTCCGAGTTCGATAACCGTATCCTCGTTAGAGGCCAGGGCATCCTTAACCTTTCCGGCATCAAAAGAAATACCGTTAAGATCAAGGTAGTTAACAAGCTCCTGTCCCCTTACAGCCTCTCCACCGTCTTTTGGGGCATATATGGCAAGACCGTAACCTTTCGGAGTTTTTACAATTTTGAAAAAACCGTTGCGCATAGATTCTTCCCCGATTCAGTTCTGAACAAGTATATCCATGTAAGGACCGAGTTTTTCCTTCATCTTTTTGAGTGCCCTTGTATGGAGCTGTGATATCCTGGATTCCGATACATCCAGCACCTGTGCGATCTCCTTAAGAGTCATCTCTTCATAGTAATAAAATGTGATTATCTGCTGTTCCTTTTCCGAAAGATCCTTGAGTGCCTCAGCAAGCTTTTCCGTAAGTTCCTTTTTATCTATGTTTTCTTCCGGACTGAGGAAATGAGTGGTCGTTTGTGAGGTGGGCGATGAAGCTACATCCGCACCGGACTCAACGAATTCATCAAGACTGACAAGTCCGGTGATCTTCATCTGGGACTGCCACTCCGAAAATTCATCTTCCGTTATCCCAAGGGCCTGGGCAATTTCATCATCTGTTGCAACATGTCCCTTGGTCTGTTCAATCTCATGAATGACTGCATCGATCTTCTTCTGCTTCTGTCTGATGGTCCTGGGGATCCAGTCCATCTTTCGGATCTGGTCGAGAATGGAGCCTCTTATCCTTAAAGAAGCATATGTTTCGAATTTTACATCCTTAAGATTATCGAACTTATCTATGGCATCAATAAGACCGAAAATCCCGTAACTGCAAAGATCCTCGAATTCAACATTGTATCCGAGGTACATGGAGAGCCTTCCGGCGACAACCTTAACAAGAGGAGCGTATTCAATGATAAGCTTCTCTCTCGTTTCGGCGCTGCGGCTTACAGCGTATTCATCCAATAATTTTTTTCTTGAAGATTCATCCATATGTCATTATTGCAGATATACAGGATCAGGAATTTTCCTTATCACTGTCAAGTGCATCGGACAGCTCTCCGTCCGCACCTTTTTCATAAACCGTTTCGGTGTTTTCCGCCGCTGCGGAATTAACCTTATCAAAATGATCCAGAAAATATACAATGACACTGCCGATAAGATAAAAGATCACAAATACGGCAAGAAGACTGCCGAGCTTATATAGTACACTGTATCCTCTTATAAAGGTGATTACCACGGTAACCAGTCCGGCTGACAGCATAAGGATAAGTGGAAGAAATTTTCTATTCATCAGATTGTTTTCTCCGGTTTACCCACAGCCTTTATCACATAATCGCCTGTCTCGGGATAGAATATAACGGTACGTCCGAAATTAAGTCCGCAATCCTCCGCAAGGATCGGAATTCCGAATTCCTTAAGCTTCTTTTTTACAGCCTCGACATTCCTCTCTCCGACATTCATGCTTGAACGCGAATTGACTGCGAACATCATTGCCCCGCCCGCTATCTTGGCCACAAGATTTCTCTTGCTGGCACCCAAAGCTTCCATCTGCCTTATAAGTTCCGCAATACCGGTGTCCGCAAACTTGGCAAGATTGGTCTGATTAGCTATGACGGAGGAATCAGGAAGCATGATATGGGCAAGACCGCCCACTTTATTTATTTTATCTCTAAGCGCAATACCTACGCATGAGCCGAGTCCCAAAGTAGTTATTCCGTTAGGCGGAAGACATGTCTTGAGATCGGCCATACCGACTTTGATTATTTCGCTCATCAGCAAACTACCTACATTAAACGAGTAAACAACAATACAGTTATCAGACAGGCAATCCAAGTGAAGTAAGGATCTTTTTATATGAATCCATATCAGGTACAAGGATAAAATATCCGTCTATCTGTACTTCATCAAAAAACTTTGACTGGATCATAAGTATCTGATCACCGTAGATGCCGAACTCAATTGCCGGAACCGAAAGGATTGCCCCCGCCATATCCACCGTAAGAGCCGGAGGGGAAGGGAAGATCTTGAGATTGGTGAGTGTCGACAGCGAGTTCAGATAAGCTCCGGTAATGATATTACCAACCTCCTGCATTGCGGAAAGCTCCATCTCGGTAAACTCCTCACCGGGATCACCCATTCCCATCATCACCTTATTGATAAGAGATTTTGCACTCTTCTGCTCAACAAGGAACAGCATGGATCCAGTGATATCTCCTTCAACGCCGAGAAAGACGCCCACCATGATCTGCTCCTCGCCTCCGATGTGAGCTCCGACCTCGGAAAAATCGAGAAGATCGACCTGTGGAACACCCATATCTATTTTGCATCCGAGCATCTGGGAAAGTGCGGTCATTGCATTTCCCGCACCTATATTCCCGATCTCTTTTAAAACATCATAATAATTCTGAGTAACATCATTAAGACTAAGATCACTCATAGGCCGGCCCCCGTTTGGTTTGATCAGTTATCATCAAGGCTTATTGATGCGATATCAAGGATTGAGATAAGCTCGTTTCCGTTCTGTCCGACAGCACTTACAAATCTTCTGGACTCTGCAGAACCGCCCTCTCCGGAAGTGGATTCGATCTGATCTTCGGAAAGCTTTATTACTTCCTTGACCTCGTCCACAAGGACACCGACACTGCCTTCGGATTCAATCTTGAGGATGATTATTCTCGTATTTCTGTCTATTACATCTTCATCGAGTCCCATCTTCAGTCTGAGACTCATAACGGGTATAACTTCTCCTCTGAGATTGATAACTCCCTTAAGATATGCAGGAACCTTCGGAACTCTGGTTATCTGCTGCATACGAAGTATATTGTCGATATAGTTGATATCAATTCCGAAGTTCTCATCGCCGAGCTTGATAACTATATACTGGAATATCTCTTTTATTATCTTGGTCTCGTCACCGCTCGCCGGAAGATTCTTAAGATCATTACTTAATTCCATATTAACCTGCCTTTCTGATGTCAAAGAAGTGCGTTGGTATCAAGGATTAGAGCAACCTCACCGTCGCCGAGTATCGTAGCACCGCTGATGAACTTGACCTGCTTGATGTATTTTCCGAGTGACTTGATAACGATCTCCTGCTGACCTCTGAGCTCATCAACAACGATGCCGGCCATCTTATCGCCCTTCTTAACGATGACAACGGTAAGATTGCCATCCTGAGGCGAAGTGGACTCAACCTCAATGAGTTCATTAAGTCTGATGAGCGGAAGAACCTGTCCGCGGAGATTGATAACCTCTTTATTTTCAACAAACTTGATATCCTTGGCGGGAATAGTCTCGATCGTCTCGATGGATCCGAGAGAGATTGCATATTTCTCGCCGCCCACAACAACCATGAGGGTCTGGATGATGGCAAGTGTAAGAGGAAGCCTTATTGTCCATGTCGATCCCTCACCGAGAACAGACTTTACGCTCACTTCACCACTGAGCGCTTCGATCTTGGATTTAACAACATCAAGTCCGACGCCTCTTCCGGATACATCGGTGATAACCTTGGCGGTGGAAAAACCGGGATGGAACAAAAGATTGATCGCATCCTTGTCTGCCATTGTCTGAGCCTGTTCGGGAGTAACAACACCCTTTTCAACAGCCTTTTTCTTGACTGCATCAACATCAATACCGTTACCGTCATCTCTTACTTCGATGATGACATTATTACCCTCCTGATATGCATCGAGGAAGATCGATCCCGTCTCAGGCTTACCGCGCTGTGCACGAATCTCGGCTGATTCGATTCCGTGATCGGCGGAATTTCTGAGGAGGTGCATCAGAGGATCTCCGATCTCATCGACAACGGTACGGTCGAGTTCGGTATCCTCACCTGTCATATACAGCTCCATCTTCTTGCCGAGCTTCTTATTAAGGTCGCGGATCATGCGGGGGAATTTCTGAACGGTATTTTCAATTGGCACCATTCGAACCTTCATGACAGATTCATGAAGATTGGTGGTAACACTCTCAAGATATTCTATCTTCTCGTTGAAATCGTTGCTCGAGCCCGAACCTGCAACAGAATCCGCAGATGCGGAGACAAGGCTGTTCTTTGCAATGATAAGCTCGGAAACAAGATTCATGAGAGAATCAAGCTTCTCGATATCAACTCTTATGGTTCTGTTAACAATGGGCTTTCCGGGCTTCTTATCCGCAGGCTTGGATGCGGCAGCTGCGGCTGCGGGTGCCTGAGCGGCGGGAGCAGGTGCAGTCTCTGCATGAACCTCCTGTGAAGGAGCCTGTTCGCTCTGCGCATTCTCATGAACCTCTTCTTTATCGGCAGTCTCCTCATCCTCAACATGGATCTTATCCATATCAAGAGGAGCTCCGACAACCTTATCGATCTCAGAAACATCAGATGCTGCCTTGATCAGATCATCAAGAGCGCACTCTGCAATAACGATAAGTGTAAAATCGAAATCGAATTTCTCATCTTCGATATCCTGGGAACTGGGATTGGATACGATTATCTCTCCGCCCTTTTCCTCGATAGCCTTAAGAACAAGAAATGCTCTGGCAGCCTTAAGAATGCACGATTCCTTAACGGTAACATTGATACCGTATACCTTCATGCCGGACTTAAGTGCTTCGCCTATTACTTTAACCTGAGAATCATCGAATTTGATCTGATTCCATTTATCGGAAGAAGCGGATGTATCACTCTCCTGTGCGCTCTTTGTTTCTGCGGGAGCGGCAGGAGCAGGTGCGGGTGCCTCTGCACCCTTTCCGTTAAGATACTCATTGAGAAGCTTGATGAGGGGTTCGTTATCGTTGGTTCCCTCGTCGGAAGTATTCTTGATATTATCGGTATATTCCTGAAGAGCATCAAGACACTGGAAAAGAGTGTCGATCATCTCAGGACCGACCTTGATATTGCCCGCTCTTACTTCAGAGAAGACATTCTCCATATCATGGGTAAGATTCTGCATTCTCTTATAACCCATGGTGCCTGCCATGCCCTTAAGGGAATGCGCGGCACGGAAGATCTCATTGATGGTGTCCGAATCCTCAGGGTTTTGCTCGAGATTGAGTATCTGTGTATTCAAACTCTGCAAGTGCTCGTTAGTCTCATCAAGAAAGATCTCAAGATATTGACTGACATCCATATTTTCTTCCTCCATTTTCGTTTATCAAAAGAACAGGTCAGCTGACTCCGATTCTCATTGATATTTCTTCAGCAACCTTGTCCAGTCCCACAACCTGGTCAGACAGGCCGGCCATAAAGACTGACTTGGGCATTCCGTAAATGGTCGATGTAGCTTCGTCTTGTGAAATAACAAATGCCTTGCGTTTTGCTTTCAGATTCCTGATCCCTTCGGTACCGTCAGCTCCCATTCCGGTAAGAATGCAGCAGACAATGTGATCGAATTGCGAATCTATCAGCGATTCAAACATATAATTGGCACAGGGCTTGACGCCTTCCCTGAGCGGCTCGTCACTGTAATGTATCTTATAAGATCCGCCCGGTGACTGAACAACATTCATATGCATTCCGCCGGCGGATATGTACACATGGCCTTTTTCAAGGATCTGTCCTTCCGCAGCCTCACAAACAGCTATCTTGGAAGTGGAATTAAGCCTCTGCGCAAGAGTGGCGGTAAAGCCCTTTGGCATATGCTGTACAAGAACAACAGGCGCATCCAGATTCTCCGGAAGATACGGTATCACGGAAGAAAGAGCCTTGGGACCGCCGGTGGAGCTGGCGATGGCTACGATCTTGGATCCGGTGATCCTGCCTGTCGATCTGGACAAAAGCCCCATCAGATGTCTTGTATCCGTCCGCATTTGGAGAACACGAGCCTTATCCTCAAAAACAGGGAGTCTTGAAGAAGCAACTCCTCTGAGCGTTCTGAGAAAATCCCTTGAAAAGCTTCCTTCTCTGCAGGCATTGGCCTGATCGGGCTTATGAACAAAATCAAGAGCTCCGAGTTCCAGAGCATCCATGGTGGTATGTGCACCTTCTCTTGTATCGGTGCTCGCCATCATTACTCTTTGAGGGAGCCCGGCCTTCCTGAGTTCGGATAAAAACTGAAGGCCGTTCATCTTGGGCATGTTCACATCCAGGACTATGGCGTCATATGAATTTTTTTTCACAAGTTCCAAAGCTTCAAGGCCGTTTATCGCTCTGCCTGCAACTTCAAAACTCTCATCGCTGTTTATTATATCACAGAGCACTCTTCTCATGAGTGCAGAGTCGTCAACAACCAGGATTTTTTTCTTCATTTTTTCTCCTAATGTTCACGAAATGAACCGGTGTACAGGTCACGGACAAGGATCATCTCTTGAGATTCTTACGCTCTTCCTCGAATATGAACCTGATGATCTCCTCTCTTGCACCGCGTTCCATATTGACGTACTGGACTCTGTGCTCAAAGGTTCCGGGACGGTTCTCAAGCTCTTTGACTACCAGAACCTTTCCGATAAGTTCATATTTCTTTCGCTCACCGCCGATAAGCAGATTATAGCTGATGTAAAGCATGCTTCCCGGCTCATATTTCTGATTGGACATGAATCTGAGTCCGCCGCCGGAAATATCGACTATAACGCTTCTCTTGATAGGAAGATTAGGCTGAAGATAAAGAGGGCTCTTATTGGCAACGGCATTTACTTCTTCCTCAACGAGATTTCTGGAA
The DNA here is from genome assembly GCA_946531495.1 of uncultured Lachnospiraceae bacterium. GTDB lineage: Bacteria > Bacillota > Clostridia > Lachnospirales > Lachnospiraceae > AC2028. Next base: position 7,220 of record CAMNAQ010000030.1, read on the forward strand.
CACATCTCCAGAGCGCAGCTGAATCTGTAGTATTCTCTGCGCTGATACTTTCTGAGATTGCTGGTAAGCTCGAGTACCAGAACATAGATATTATTTGACTTATATCTGTCTATAACCCGGACAAAGCACTGATAAAGACCGGCATTTGTATAGACGATCATGTTGAATTCGGCATCAACCGGAAGGAGGATGAGTTTAGTCTGCTCGAGAGGCATCTGAACTTCTATGGAATCCTCCGAAAGAATGTCCACGATCTTCGTCTCGTAATATTTTGTATTATCGTTTTTATCTCCCCCGTCAAGCTTACGGTCAACGGCTGTAAGCTCAACTCGGTCCCCCGGCGAAATAAAATTACTAAGCATAAATATAACCCTCCGTCATCTTCTGGTAACTATATGTGAGAAAAATGCAGCCATACCCCTGGCCGGTCTTTTACCTTCCCCGTTCTCGTCAAGCAGCGTTCTCGCGATCTGTTCGTAAGCCTGTGAAGACTTCGAAGCCGGATTCTTTAAAGAGACCGGCATCTGCTGCATGACCGCATCGGATAACTGTGCATCATAGGGCACGCATCCGAGATATGTAAGCGGCAGCTTCAGGAATCTCTGTACCACCGAATTTAGCTTCCTGTAAAGAGTCTGCCCGTCAGCTTCCTTACCGACCCTGTTTGCAATCATCCTGACCGATGTTTCCGCAGGATTGAATCTGGGATGCCTTGCAAGGGCTTTCAGCAGCGAATACGAATCCGTGATGCTCGTCGGCTCGTGAGTCGTGATAAGCAGTATCTCACCGCTTGCAACCAGGAACTCAAGAACCGCATCAGATATTCCGGCTCCGGTATCAACTATTATGATATCGGCGATGGAGTCCAGCTCGGACAGATTCTGAATGATGTAATTCAGATAATCGTTACTGAGGTTGGACATTCCGGCTATGCCGCTTCCTCCCGATATAAATCCTACGTCGCCGGGCCCCCATGTGATTATGTCTTTTATATTTTTTCCCTGATATATAAGATCGCAAAGATTGTGTTTCGGTACCGTTCCGAACATTATCTCAATATTTGCGAGTCCGAAATCCGCATCAAGTATGATGACCCTTTTACCGAGTTTTTTCAGCCATATAGCCAGGTTGATCGCTGTATTGGATTTTCCTACACCGCCCTTGCCGCTTGTGACCGTTATTACTCTTGCCAGCGGTCTCGCCTGTCTTGAAGCCTTTATGATACGGAGTGATTCAGCCTGATCCATGCCTTACTCTCCTCCCAGTAATTGCTTTACGATACGCTGTGCATTAAAAGTCTCTATATCATCAGGTACATTCTGTCCGCAGGTCACAAATGCGATCGAACTTTCGGAATAGCACCTTATATTATACAGGCTGCCGAGTGTCGATGTCTCATCAAGTTTTGTGAATATAAGTTGAAAATCTGACACCGTCCTGTAATTGTCAACGATCTTCTTAAGGTCTTTATATTTGGTCGTGGCACTGAGCACAAGGAAGCACTGTCTCGCGGTATTTTCGGGAAGACATTCCATATAGCTCTTCTGCTTGGCCAAAAGTTCCTCACTCTTATGAGAATGACCTGCAGTATCTACAAGTATGTAATCCACATCCTTAAAATCTTCACATGCTCTTAAGAGCTCATCCTCGGAATAGATGACGCGGAAAGGAACCTCAAGTATGCTTGCATAGGTCCTAAGCTGGTCAGCCGCCGCTATCCTGTAGGTATCCGTGGTAAGAAGAGCCACCTTACGCTTATCGTTAACCGAAAGTGAACTTGCGACCTTTGCGATGGTCGTTGTCTTTCCGACTCCGGTAGGACCTATGAAAAAGATCACAACAGGTCCTTTGGGGACAGGATCCGATATTCCTTCCGCTTTTCCAAAACGCAGGATCATCTTCTGATATACCGCGCTTAGATAATGATCGAGCTTTGCTCCCGGCTTTCCGGCATTTCCCGCATTGCTTATAAGTTCATTTACAAGCTTCTCATCGATGTCATTGTCTATCATCGTGTTATAGAGAAGTCTTAAGAATCTTGAAGTCTCTCTGTCAGGCTCTTCCGAAGAAGCTGTATTTCCTTCCTGGGGGCTGCTGCTTTCGGTCCTTGACTCAGGCATAAAGCTCTCTCTGCTTTCTTCCCCGGGGCCAAGCCTTTTTTCAAGTATATTCTGAAGGTTATCGAGCTTTTCTTCAATGCTCCTGTTCTTATCATCACCTGTCAGTGATCTGACAGACGGCGTCCCGATAACGCTTCTGCCGGTCACAGTAGCAGCTCCCGAAGCGGTTCCTTCGCTCTCTGAAGCGCCTTTAGAAGCAGGCTGGGTGCCTGAGGATACAGCCTTTTCCTCTGCCTTGGCCTTTTCCTGAGCATTTATCTGTGCTCTGGCGATCCTGCGTATCTGCTCCATCGGAGGATCGTCTTCCTCAACCGCAGCAGTCACCTCAACTCTCTTGCTTTTGAGGAAAGCAAAGGGAGGCTTGGCCTTGACCTTGCGCACATTCATGATGACAAGGTTTTCACCCAGGTCCTTCTTGGCAAGAGATGTAGCTTCTTCTTCATTTTTACCGATATATTTTTTGATTATCATTTTATGCGGTAACCATTCCGACCGATGTCAGGTTGACTCCCGAATCAACCTCGTTATAAGAAACAACTATCAGGTCTTTATAGTAGTCCTCCGTTAATTTTCTGAAATAGATCCTTACGATCGGCGAAGTGACGATTATGGGCGTCTTACCGAGATTTTCAAGCTTCTGCATTTCCTTTTGAACTGATTCAAGAATGAGATGCGTTCTTGAAGGATCCATATTGATAAATGAGCCGTTCTCGGTCTGCTTTACGCAGGACATGATCTCCTGCTCGATCTTAGGATCAAGAGTCACAACCGAATTGGTATCATTCGTAGCAAAATATCTTGCGGTTATGGCACGCTTAAGTGCCTGCCTTACATATTCGGTCAATATATCCGTATCCCTTGTGGAAGGAGCATAATCTGCCATAGTCTCCAGTATGGTAAGAAGATCTCTGATCGATACGCCTTCCCTCAACAGATTCTGAAGGACCTTCTGTATATCTCCGAGTCCCAAAAGCTTCGGAACAAGCTCATCCACAAGATTCGGATTGTTCTCTTTTATGTTGTTGATAAGATTCTGTACATCCTGTCTTGTAAGAAGCTCATCAATATGCTGTCTGATTATCTCGGTCAGATGCGTTGCGATTATGGACGGGGGATCTACAACGGTATATCCGAGGGTTTCGGCCTTTTCCCTCTGTCCTTCGGTAATCCATATTGCGGGAAGGTGAAAGGACGGTTCAAATGTGGGAATACCGGTTATCTCTTCCTGAACATATCCGGGATTCATTGCCATATAGTGGTCAAAAAGTATCTCGCCTTCGCTTATCTGAATACCCTTGATCTTGATAATGTACTGATTGGGATTCAGCTGAATATTATCCCTCAGTCTTATGATGGGAACAACGGTACCAAGCTCAAGTGCGATCTGACGTCTAATCATTACGACACGGTCAAGAAGATCTCCGCCCTGATTAACATCCGCAAGGGGAATGATACCGTATCCGAATTCGAGTTCTATGGGGTCAACCTGAAGAAGCGAATTAACATTCTCAGGCTGTCTAATCTCTTCAGCTTCCTGTTCTTCGCTGCTGACATCAAGCTCAATTGCCGAAGTCTGCAGCTTCTTGCTCACCCTGTTTCCGGATATCAAGAAGATAATGCCTATACCGACAAAAAGGATGGTATTTAGCTGAGTAAAAACACCCAGTACAGACATCATTCCGCCTACTATCATAAGCACCTTGGGAAGTCCGAAGAGCTGTTTTATTATCGTCTCACCCAGGTCTCTGTCTTCCGCACCCTTTGTTACGAGAATACCGGTTGAAAGAGATATCATGAGGGACGGGATCTGTGATACAAGGCCGTCACCTATGGTAAGTATCGCATAAGAGTTAAGGGCATCCCCTATGCTCATTCCCCTTCTTAAAACAGCAAGCGCGATACCACCGATAAGGTTGACACCGGTAATAAGAAGTCCGGCAGTCGCATCTCCCTTTACATACTTTACAGCACCGTCCATGGAACCGTAAAAAGCCGATTCCTTCTGGATCTTTTCTCTTCTTCTCTTAGCCTCTGCATCATCAATGGCACCGGTATTAAGATCGGCGTCGATAGCCATCTGCTTACCGGGCATGGCGTCCAGAGTGAATCTTGCGGTAACTTCCGATACACGCTCAGAACCTTTGTTGATAACCATGAACTGGATTATGAGCAGTATGAGGAAGATAATGGTTCCGATGATAAGATCTCCGCCGCCGACGAAATTACCGAATGTGGCGACGACATTACCTGCATATCCGTCACGAAGAATAAGTCTCGTAGACGAAGTGTTCATCGCAATCCTGAAAAGGGTCGTGAACAAAAGCAATGTAGGAAAGAAGCTCATATCCAGAACTTCCTTGCAAAACAGCGCACCGAACATTACCGTCATGGCAAGGGATATGTTAAAAGCAAGGAGCACGTCCAATACCGCCGAAGGTATGGGGATGATAAAGAGGATTATTGCAATGGCCAGATAAAGAGCCACAAATATATCAAATTTGCTTATGGCCTTGAACATTGCATCCTCCTTTCTTCCTTATTGACGCTAAGTCACTTTCTCGTTTTGTGCTGATGCCTGTAACGAAAAAAGTTCCCTGCCCGGCAATCAGATCTTCCCCTGAAGGTGATAAACAAAGGCAAGTATCTCAGCAACTGCCTGGTATAGCTCCGGAGGAACAGTCTCCCCTATCTCCACATTGTGGTATAGCATTCTCGCAACCGGTTTATTCTCAACTATCTCAATTTTGTTCTCTTTGGCTACTTCCTTTATTTTCTGGGCAAGATAGCCTTCCCCCTTAGCCAATACATAGGGAGCATCTTTTTCCGAAGGTTCATACTTGATAGCCACTGCGTAGTGAGTAGGGTTTGTGATGACAACATCGGCCTGGGGGAGCTTTTGCATCATTCTCCTTCTGGAGGCTTCCATCATCTTTGACTTTATCTTTCCTTTGACCTGAGGATCTCCTTCGGAGTTCTTGTACTCATCCTTTACTTCCTGTTTGGACATCTTCATATCCTTATGGAATTTCCATTTCTGATATCCAAAATCAGCAGCGGCAAGAACAATATAAAAAGCCGAAATCCTTATTCCCAGATCTATTATCGTATTGCCCACTACGGAAATACCCTGCATAAGAGGAATCTCATAAAGGGTAAATATCAAAAAAGCCTTATCCTTTATATACACGTAGCATATAAAACCTATAAGGAACAACTTAACAAGCGATTTTAGCAGTTCAACAAGGGAATTAGCGGAAAAGATCCTCTTCATACCCTTGATGGGATCGAGCTTGGAAAACTTGGGCTTTAAAGGCTTTGTTGTCGGCTTCCATTTCACCTGGACAAGATTTCCGACAAAGGCAACTATAAAGCCTATCAGCATGATCGGCAGAACTATCGAAACAATGTTATAAATGCCCGTCCTGAAAACTATGGACATCTGTCTGAAAGGCATTTCTCCCGACGGATATACCGTAACATTCGGGATAATGGAATACATCATGTTAAAAACATCTATAAAGCTGTTCCCGATGCCCGCCACCATGAACCTGAGAACAAGGAAAAACACGAAAAGTCCGAGGCAGTTACCTATCTCCCTGCTCTTTGCAACCTGTCCCTCGCTTCTGGCGTCGGTAAGTTTTTTCTGGGTAGGTTCCTCTGTTTTATCGTCCTTGTCAGCGAAGAATTGCAGATTAAATTCAAGCATTTACAATTCCTCCGAAAGTAATCACATCATATTTGAGACAAAGGAAACCATCATCTTCTTCATCTCGTCAAAGACCATGTCACAGGCAACCGGCATCATACCCACCGTCAGAAAAAGTATTGTCAGACCGGTAAGCACCTTGAGCTGTATTCCGACAGCGAACATATTCATCTGGGGCGAAACCTTTGCCATAACACCGAGTATCGCGTTGAGCAGCATCATAGTCGCAAATATCGGAAGAATGATCCTGAAACCGATCATTATATAATCAGCAAGGAAGACCAATATGGTTCCATACAGCCCCTGCATATTAAAATTCACATGATTTACCGGGATCAGTTCATATGTGTCGGCAAGTGCTCCGAGGAGATATCTGTACATACCGCTTGCGATCAGGATCATCGAAAAAGTGTAATTGTAAATACCTCCGGTGATACTTACCTGTTCCCTTGTGGCAGGATCCATCAGGGTGACCATCCTGAGGCCTGTTTCCATATCGGCTATACCGCCGGCAAAATTAAAGACCGTGGTACAGATATTTACCGAAAAACCAATGAGCAATCCTGCTATTGACTCTTTGATAACAACGATGGCATATTCGATCACCGATCCCGTTACCACAGCCTCAGCTGGCGTTACAGCCTGATAAAGCATCATTGAGATAAAAATACTAAGTGCGGTTCTGACCCTTCTCGGAGTATTTTGCATACTGAAAAAGGGACAGATAAAAACAAAACTGGAGACCCTTGCCAGTATCAGGAGAAAATACTCAAGATCATAAATTGAAAAAGAATAATTAATCATTCTTCTTTTTTACTTGTGCACATAGTATACGAAATTACTCCACAGGTTCGTGGTGAATTCAACAATATTATTGATGATCCAGTTGCCGAGAAACATAAGTGTCAAGAATATCCCGAGCACCTTGGGAACAAATGTAAGCGTCTGTTCCTGAATCGAGGTTACGGTCTGGAATATACTTATGATCAATCCGATAGCCATGGATACCAAAAGCACCGGAAGAGCACATTTCAATATTATATAAAGAGCATCTCTGATCATCTCTGTTGCTGCTTCGGTCGTCACTGTTCACCCTCCTGTGATCTGAATGATCGACTATATATTCATCAGAGCTAATAAAACGTTCGTACAAGCTGCCCGATGATAAGCGACCAGCCATCAGCGAGTATAAATAGCAGGATCTTAAAAGGCATCGAGATCGTTGTCGGCGGAAGCATCATCATACCCATACTCATAAGCACCGAAGCAACGACCATATCTATTATGATGAAGGGAATATATATCATGAACCCGATCCAGAATGCGATCCTGAGTTCGGATATCATGAACGCGGGAATAAGGATCGAATTCGGTATGGACTCAAGAGTTCCGTCCCATTCCATTCCGGCTATATCATAAAAAAGCCGCACATCCTTCACCTGAGTCTGCGGCACCATAAAATTCCGAAGAGGAGTCATTGCTTTCTCAAGAAATTCATCCTGATCAATCGTTCCCGCTTCAAAAGGAATGACCGCATTGACATTGATCTCCTGAATCGTGGGCTGCATAATAAAAAAGGTAAGAATGAGCGACAACGCAACCAGCACCTGATTAGGCGGTGCAGTCTGTGTATTGAGCGCCGCTCTCGTAAAATGCAATACGATGATTATCCTCGTAAAAGAGGTCATCACCATCAGCAAAAGCGGTGCAATCGCAATGAGTGTAAGGGTTATCAGAATCCTCAACGAGGAATTGAGAGAACCGTTATCATCATTGTATGTAATGGTAAGTCTGTTGACGGTATTAAGTGTATTAAGGTCTTCCGGCGAGTCGTAAGATCCGGGAGGATCGATGACAGTGCTTATATCCGTCTCTCCTGCCTGGAGTCCGCTGTTTCCGTTTGCCATGGCCCTGTCAGGAAAGGCCAGGGTAATGGCGGCAACCAGTATCAGGCTTACGGCTAAAATCTTTATGATGTTTTTAAAGGCTGTACCAATAACCCCCATCAGTGTAAACCTTAGCTTTCTTCCCCGGATGTCAATCTTTCTTTTCGGTAAAGGCTTTGGAAAGGACCTCGGAGAAAGATTTCTTCTCCGCAGGATCCTCTGCTTTCAGATCACTTTCATCTACATCACCAAGATATGTAACAGTATCCTTGCAGACAGCGATCACCTTCACCTTGCTTCCTATGCGGATTATCTGAAGCCATTTGCCCGGGGCAAGCCGTACAGTTTCGATGACCTCTGCACTGCCGGAAGAACTCTGGGCCTTCTGGAAGTTACCCATCCACTTGGTGCACAGCATGGTGATAACCAGTACAGCGATAAAGATTATCAGTACCGTGAACAGCTGGGCAATATCAGATATGGTGGATGTAGAAAGAAGAATCATGGCATCAGCCTATAACCTTCTTGACTGCTTCAAGAACTCTGTCCGCCTGGAAAGGCTTAACTATGAAATCTTTTGCTCCGGCCTGAATGGATTCGATAACCATTGCCTGCTGGCCCATTGCGGAACACATTATGACCTTGGCACCGGAATCTGCGGCCTTGATAGCCTTGAGTGCCTGAATGCCATCCATTTCGGGCATAGTGATGTCCATAAGCACAAGATCGGGATTAACCTCCTTGTACTTTTCAACAGCCTTAGCGCCGTTCTCTGCTTCACCCGCAACGTTGTAGCCGTTTTTGCTGAGGATATCTTTGATCATCATCCTCATGAATGCAGCATCATCACAGATAAGGATATTCTTTGCCATAATTCAAAACCTCCGAATTTTTATATACCGACATAAAAGACTACTTGATTATCTCAGTTACTCTTATACCGAAATTCTCTTCGATAACAACAACTTCACCCTTAGCAACAAATTTACCGTTGACCAGTACATCTATGGGCTCACCGGCTATCCTGTCAAGCTCGATGATGGTTCCGGGTGCAAAATTAAGAATATCGGAAATAGACTTAGTGGTCCTGCCCAGCTCTACGGTAACCTCAAGCGGAACATCCATGATCAGGCCGATATTTTCGCCACCCTGGATGCCGGACAGATCACCGCTGAAATTTTGGAATGTAGCCGGCTGAATATTCATAGGCTGTACCGGAGTTCCATAGCCCATCTGGGGCATTCCCTGCATTGGCTGTCCATAACCCATCTGCATCTGGGGCATTCCCTGCATAGGTTGTCCATAACCCATCTGCATCTGAGGCATTCCCTGCATCGGCTGTCCATATCCCGCCTGCATCTGTGAAAGATCAGGTGTGGGCTGTCCCATCTGAGGAGTGGGAGCAGGAGCAGGGGAAGGAGCGGGTGCCGGTTCGGGCTCCGGTTCTTCCTGGGATCCCATAAATGTCTGCACGATCTTCTTGGCAAAATCTATGGGATAAAGCTGCATGATAGTAGAATCTACAAGGTTTTCTCCTATCTGCATCTTGAACTGGATCCTGCAGAAAGTACCTCCGAGGAAAGGTGATATCTCAGCACCATTCTCGAAGCTTCTGAGATCAAGCAGTGAGCTCTCCGGCGGTGAAATATCTATCAGCGTACCGAGCATGGTCGAAAGAGACGTAGCAGACGATCCCATCATCTGGTTCATGGCTTCGGAAATTGCCGACAGATGAAGCTCTCCGAGTTCGCCGTCAACATTGGTTCCGTCACCGCCCATCATCAGATCGGTGATGACCTTGACATCACTCTCCTTGAGCACCAGTATATCCGATCCATCGAGACCCTTGGTATATTTGATCCTGATGAAAACACAGGGTTTTTCAAAATCCGCAATAAGGTCATCCCAGGTACATAGCGTTACAACGGGAGTTGTGATGTTTACTTTTCTGTTTACAAGGGAATAAAGCGTTGTTGCGGACGAGCCCATGCTGATATTGGCGACCTCTCCAATCGCATCTCTTTCAACATCATTGAGCAACTCGTCGCCACCCGTGACAGGCTTAGCATCAACCAGATACGGATCGGCAGGCGGAACTTCCTCGGTATTGGGCAGTCCCACATTACTCATATCCGGAGCCTCGTCCCCAGACAGATCCATACCGCTTAGGAGAGCATTTATCTCATCCTGTGACAGCATTCCATCCATCTGTTACTCCTCCTCTCTAATCACCGAAGTCACCCTGACGGCATAGCAGTCATCGCTTGCTCCCGGAAGTGCGGTGAATTTTTTGATATTACCGACATATATGTTCATATCGGAGTCGACCTTACCGTCCAGCCTTATGCAATCCCCAACCTGAAGATTCATAAAATCATTAACGGTTATCCTGCTGGTGCCGAGTACCGCCTTGATGGGTATCTCCACACGTTTCAGCATTGCTTCGATATTTTCCTGCGAATCCTCATCCTTATTCTCCTGCATTGTGGAGAACCAGTACTTGGTATTCAGTCTGTCCATTACATCTTCAAGAGCTATGAACGGAAGACACATATTCATAAATCCTTCAACATCGCCTATCTTGATGTTCAGTGTAACAACAGCGATCATCTCACCGGGTGCTATGATCTGTGCAAACTGAGGGTTTGTCTCGAGTCTGTTTAGGACAGGCGATATATCCATAACATTCTTCCAGGGATCCCGGAGAAGCTGCGTCAGCATGATCATGATCTTCTGGATTATGGATAATTCTATATCCGAAAACTCCCTGGTGGAATTAAGAGGCTCTCCCTCACCGCCCAGCATTCTGTCGATCATGGCAAATGCGATATTGGTGGCAAGATCGATAATTATATTCCCTCCCATAGGCTCAAAAGCCACGATTCCCAACACACTCGGGTTGGACAATGCGTTCGTAAACTCACTGAAGGTTACAGTCTCCGAACTCGCAACCGTGACCTGCGCATTCTTTCTGAGAATTACGGGGAGATTCGTTGATATCAGTCTTCCGTAATGCTCAAATATGATCTCAAGCGTACGAAGATGCTCTTTTGAGAACTTTGTAGGTCTGCTGAAATCGTAATCCTTGACCGGTTTCTCCTCGGCATTCGATATGGACTCAACATCCAGTTCACCGGAAGATAGCTGATTGAGCAGGGCGTCTATTTCGTTTTGCGAAAGGATCTCACCCACTGGGCAAACCTCCGGCAGTTATTATCCGAACTTTACATCACTGATGGACAGGTCATATACAACTTCCGAATCCAGCCATTTCTGTATAGCCTTAAGGATCTCTTTCTTGGCTTCATCACGGTTAGCGGGATCCTGGAGATATGTCGAATCGTATGATGAGATGACTCCCTCTATGGCCTGCTTGATATAAGGCTCATAGCTTCCGATTGTTTCGGAATTGTAGGTCTTGTAGTCGTCATCCTTGGTGTTGATTGAAAGAGCGATACGGCAGATCATATATTCCTGCTTGCCGCCCTCTGTGACCTTAAGAGGAATGGTCATTGAATCGGCTATCGTATAGATCTCGGTATCTGCAAGACTTACCGAGACAGCTTCATCCTCCTCATCGCTGACAAGTTCAAGATTGAGGACCGTGGCTATGGTATCAACCAGCGCCGCTGTTTTCTTATTCGTTCCGGTCACACTTATCATGGTGATGACGGAAAGAGCTACATTAACCATCACCAGTGCAAGAATTAGGACCGTAAGCAGATTCTTTTTCATCTTTGATCAATCCCCTGAATTAGTTATTGTTATAAATCCTGATCTCTACTCTTCTGTTGCGGGCTCTTCCGGCGTCCGTCGAATTATCGGCGATCGGCATTCTCTCTCCGAAGCCCGAATGCTTGATAAGAGTAGGATCAAGGCTGCTTGTCTCGATCAGATAATAAAACACAGACAGTGCTCTGGCACTTGAGAGCTCCTCATTGGATGGGAACTTGGCACTGTTCATCGGTACATTATCCGTATGTCCGTTGATCTCGATCTCTCCGGTCGCATATCTTTCCAGGATGACCGCAACCCTGTCGAGAACAGGCTTGCATTCTTCA
>CAMNAQ010000031.1 GCA_946531495.1 uncultured Lachnospiraceae bacterium
GATATATTTGTCTGATAAAGAATAACGAATATGCTTTGAGCATTGCGTCCAGAGAACTTGAAAGGTCTATCCGGGACAAGTCCTTTTGTCATATATGTTGGCAAGAAGAAACTTGTTAAGAGAAAGGAATTTGAGAAGTTCATTTTGGACAACATAGAGATATAGCGGATTCCCAAGAAATGGGGTAACCACGCGGTTTGTCGGCTATCAAAAAAATGAAATAACATTGCATTTGAGCCCCGGTTGGTGTATGATATGGCGTGCTAATTTGGGGCTCTTATAGCTTGGAAAGGAGCCTTAAATGGGAAAAGATGTTAAGCCGATACATTGCCGGCGGATTATTTCCGACATGGCTGACGAAGGCTACAAGACGACTAGCGGCTGACGCTTTAAAATTGGTATAAAACTTGATGCGAAATTCATCTCCGTGGTACTCGGTGTGGTACTCGGTCAAAACCATGAATCGCGGAAAGCCGGTATAATAAAAAATGAAGGAGATGAATTTATTATGAAACTGGGAATCGTTGGGCTCCCGAACGTTGGGAAGAGCACACTTTTTAATTCAATAACAAAGGCAGGGGCGCAGGCCGCGAATTTCCCTTTCTGTACAATAGATCCCAATGTGGGTGTTGTTGCGGTTCCCGATGAGAGGATCGAGAAACTGGGCAAACTTTACAATACCAAGAAGGTTACACCCGCAACCATAGAATTTGTAGATATAGCCGGCCTTGTAAAGGGCGCTTCAAAGGGTGAGGGACTTGGAAACCAGTTCCTTGCCAATATCCGTGAGGTTGACGCGATCGTTCATGTTGTAAGATGCTTTGATGATGACAACGTTATCCATGTTGACGGAAGCGTTGATTCCATCAGAGATATAGAAACCATCAATCTTGAGCTGATCTTTGCGGATCTCGAGGTCCTTGAGAAGCGTATCGCCAAGGTTGCAAAAACTGCGAGAATGGACAAGACCGCCGCAAAGGAGTTGGATCTTCTTGAAAGATTTAAAGCTCATCTTGAGGCAAATAACGCTGCCAGAAGCCTTGTTACGGATGATGAGGATGAGATGAAGTTCCGTAAGGAATTTAACCTTCTTACCGATAAGCCCGTGATCTATGCTGCTAATGTCGAAGACGGCGATCTTGCCGATGACGGAGCATCCAACGAGCAGGTGAAGAAGGTACGCGAATTTGCCGCAGGGGAAGGCTCGGAGGTATTTGTTATTTCCGCAAGGACTGAAGAGGAGATCTCCGAACTTGATGATGAAGAGAAGAAGGAATTCCTCGATGCACTCGGACTTAAGGAATCCGGACTTGAAAAGCTCGTAAGAGCAAGCTATGACCTTCTTGGCCTTATGAGCTTTCTTACCGCAGGAGAGGATGAATGCCGTGCATGGACCATTAAGAAGGGAACAAAGGCACCCCAGGCAGCGGGCAAGATCCATACCGATTTTGAGAGGGGCTTTATCAAGGCTGAAGTTATCAATTATCAGGATCTTCTTGATAACGGCTCGATCGCAGCTGCCAAGGAAAAGGGTATAGTCCGCATTGAGGGAAAAGAATACGTTGTTCAGGATGGAGATGTCATTCTTTTCAGGTTTAACGTATGATGAACCAGACCGATATATCATTTCCGAATCTTGGGCTTTATCTGAAAAATGTACCGCAGGGTATTCCTGTTTTTGGCTTTGAGATAAAGCTTTATGCCATCTGTGTTGTTCTTGGAATGTTTGCCGGAGGAAGTCTTGCGGCATGGATCGCCAAGCGGGAGGGATGGAATAAAGAGATCATATGGGATTTTTTCTACTATGGGATATTCTTCGGAGTTCTTGGAGCGCGTATCTATTATGTGATCTTTGCCTGGGATTATTATAAGAACGATGTTAAGCAGATATTCAACATCAGACAGGGCGGACTTGCGATATACGGTGGTGTCATAGCTGCTTTTCTTACTGTTTTCATCTACTGCAGGATCAAAAAGCTTAACGGCCTGCGATTTCTTGATACCTGCGTGCCGGGACTGATACTCGGCCAGGCGATAGGAAGGTGGGGCAATTTTTTCAACAGGGAAGTGTTTGGAGAATATACCGATAATATTCTTGCAATGAGGCTGCCTGTTGCTGCTGTCAGAACAAGGGATATCTCGGAATCGATACGTGCCCATATGGGAGCGGGAGATAATTTCATCCAGGTTCATCCCACATTCCTTTATGAAAGCTTATGGAATATAGGAGTTGTCATTTTGCTGGTCCTTTTCGGTAAAGTGAGAAAATTCTACGGAGAGATAGGACTTCTTTATATGGCCGGATATGGTCTGGGAAGATTCTGGATTGAAGGCATCAGGACGGACACGCTGTTCATACCCGGAACAAGCCTTGCAGTTTCACAGGTTTTGGCAATGGTGATGCTCATCTTCAGCATTGTGGCAGATGTTTGCATCAGATGGATGATTTCCCACGGAAAATTAAAATCTATCGTTTTTTGCCCACCTGATCCCACCGAAAACTAAATATAGTATAAGCTGTATAATCTTACCCCCGAAATGTAGATTTTGGGGGTATTTTTTTGTCATTTTTTACCCAAACAAATTATTAAATTTTTTTTATAAATCCCTTGCAAAATGCTTATTTTTTCGTTATTATTTACTTGTTCGTGGGAAGAAGTGGGCAGAATTACCCCAAAAGTGGGAAAAATCCCGACGAGGAAAAAGACGGAAAATGACGGGCCTGATAGGCGAATACAACAGAACTATTGACGCAAAGGGCCGTATGTCCGTACCTTCCAAATTCACTTCGATTTTGGGTGATTCTTTCGTTATTTCAAAAGGATTTGACGGATGCCTCGTGATCTACACGGACGAAGAGTGGGAAGATTTTTCCGCAAAACTTAAGAATCTGTCCAATGCTGACAGAACGGCACGTGAGCTTAAGAGATTCTTCGGATCCGGTGCTTCGAGAGTGGACATAGATGCTCACGGAAGAATCCTGGTACCTGCACCTCTCATTGAATATGCGGGACTTGATAAGGATGTCACGATAGTCGGAACGGCTGACGGAAGAGCTGAAGTGTGGGATACAGCCAAGTGGAACGCACAGAATGAAGAAATCAGTCCTGAAGATGCGGCTCAGAGCCTTTTTGAAAAAGGGATCATTCATTAACAGATGGAATTCAAACACACTTCGGTACTACTGAATGAAACAATAGATTACATGATGGTCCGCTCCGATGGGTTATACCTGGACGGTACTCTCGGAGGGGCGGGCCACTCCTCCTATATAGCTTCGAAACTTGAAAGCGGACATCTCTACGGAGTGGATCAGGACGCGGATGCCATAGAGGCGGCTACAAAGAGACTTGAACCTTATAAGGCTAAGGTGACCGTAATAAGAGCCAATTACCGGAATGCGGTAGGAATCCTCAGAGAAATGGGGATAGCCGGTGTGGACGGGATCCTGCTCGACCTGGGAGTCAGTTCATGGCAGTTCGACAACGGGGAGAGGGGCTTTTCCTATAACACCGATGCTCCGCTGGATATGAGGATGGATACAAGAAAGGATCTTTCCGCGGCAGTTATCGTAAATGAATATCCGGAAGATGAGATCAGAAGGATACTCAGGGATTACGGAGAAGAAAGATTTGCGGCTCAGATCGCTTCGAACATCGTAAAGGCAAGAAGCGTTAAGAAGATCGAAACGACTTTTGAGCTGAATGACATTATAAAGGACTCGATACCGGCCAAGTTCAGAGCAGGAGGACATCCTTCGAGACAGACATTCCAGGCACTTAGAATCGCGTGTAACGAAGAACTTGACGTTTTGGAAGGCTCACTTGACGAGATGACAGATTTCCTTAATCCGGGCGGAAGGCTTTGTATCATTACATTCCACTCACTTGAGGACAGGATCGTAAAGAACGCATTTAGGAGATTTGAAAATCCCTGCACATGTCCTCCCAATTTTCCGAAATGCGTATGCGGCAGGGTTCCGAAGGGAAAAGTGATCACGAGAAAACCAATAGCTCCATCGGAAGAAGAAATAAGCAATAATCCGAGGTCCAGGAGCGCAAAACTAAGGGTTTTTGAACGATCGGTTTAAGAAATGATCTGACAAAATGTAAGAAAGGCTCTTTTTGAACGGATTCATAAAGAGAGGGGAAAAGCAAATGGCTATTCGTACAAATTATTCGGATTTCGTACAGGGAACAGCGGTAAGAAAGGAAGCTGCCGCACCCAGACCGTATGTGCGTCCGGTTGAACATAAGGCAGTTAAAAGAAAGGCTGCAAGAAGGAGATTATCCCTTCCTGTAGTGGCTTCCGCAGTGCTTGCATTGTTTTCCTTTGCTATATGTGCATATATGATGGTATCATATGTAAGGCTTCGCAGTGAGCTCACAGAGATGAGTCGCTCCGTAACTGCCAAGAGATCTGAACTTAATTCCATGATCTCCCATAATGATGCGGAATATAACCGTATCATGGCAAGCGTGGATCTTTCTGAGATCGAAGCTGTCGCCAGAGGAGAACTCGGTATGACCTATGCAAGTGAAGGCCAGATCTGTTTTTACTCAGGTGAGACGAGTGATTACATGAGAAGATATGGAAACTGATATAAATGGCTTCAAATATTAATAAAAGCGATAACGGGAAGAAATCCGAAAATAAGAAAAAAACTTCGCGGGGAACGTACTCGGCTAAACAGATCCGGTTGGGAAAGCTGAGTGCGTTATTCGCTGCTATGCTGGTAATTTTGGTGGCGCTGGCCATCAGACTGGTAAAGATAGTAAATGACAATGGTGAAGAGTATCAGAGGATAGTACTGTCCAATCAAAGATATGATTCTGTGATAATCCCCTTCAGAAGAGGGGATATTGTTGACTGTAAGGGAACCATTCTCGCAACAAGCGAGAAGGTCTACAATCTGGTTGTCGATGCTTCCGTCATGATGACATATGATGACGACAGATATCTTGAACCGACACTCAATGCACTTTCTGCCTGCTTTCCCGATATAAATATCGCAGAACTCCGATCATTCGTTGTCAATAACGAGTCCAATCATTACAGGATACTCGAAAAAAGACTTACATACGGTCAGATCAGCGAATTTCTTACGATGCAGGAAAACAATTCCTATATCAGGGGCGTGACCTTTGAAGAGGAATACAGAAGGGTTTATCCGATGGGGACTCTTTGCTCTACCGTTCTCGGATATACTACCGCCAATAATAATTCCGGCGGAATGTACGGTCTTGAGGAGTACTATGAGTCGGTGCTCACCGGAACCGACGGAAGAGAATACGGATACCAGAATGAAGATGCTACTCTGGAAAGGACCATTAAGCCTGCCGTTGACGGATATACCATCCATACAACGATAGATTCCACGATACAGAGGATCGTGGAAGATAAGCTTAATGCTTTCAATGAGACATACAGGGATAATTATCGTGCGGGAAACGGTGCCGAGAATCTCGGATGCATCATAATGGATGTGAATTCCGGAGAAATACTTGCCATGGCGGATTTTCCCGGTTATAACCCGGCTGACTATATGAACACCGATCCGCTTATCGGATGCAAGTATTACGAGGCTGTAGTTAATGCCGGAGGATATACCGAATACAGAAAGACTACCGATGTCATTACTCAGGAAATGCTGGATCAGATGACTCAGGATCAGATAAATGTCAATCTGTATAATCTCTGGAAAAATCAGTGCATCAGCTATACATATGAGCCGGGCTCGACAGCTAAGCCGTTTACCGTAGCTGCTGCTCTTGACTGCGGTGCCATAACAGGGGACGAGGTATATACCTGTAACGGCGCACTTCAGGTTTCGAATTACTACATTAAATGTCATACATATGATTCCGGCGGCGACGGAGTTGTGACTGTTCAGGATTCCATAGCATGGAGCTGCAATGTTGCGCTTATGAAGATCGCGCAGGCTCTCGGAACCGATAACATGTGCAAGTATCAGAGGATCTTCAATCTTGGTCTTAAGACAAATATAGACCTTGCCGGAGAAGCAAGAACCGATACCCTCGTCTATAATCCCCAGACCATGGGACCTGTGGATCTTGCAACTAATTCATTTGGACAGAACTTCAACGCAACAATGATCCAGATGATCACGGGATTCTGCTCACTGATAAACGGCGGCTACTATTATGAGCCTCATATCGTTAACCAGATAACGGATTCTACGGGAGCAATCATTCAGAATATCGAGCCCAGAGTGCTCAGGCAGACTGTTTCCGAATCCGTATCCGAAAGGATGAGGCAGTATTGCAGAGCAACGGTAATGGAGGAGGGCGGATCAAGACGAAGCGGAAGAAACGCCAGACCCTATGGTTATGCAATAGGCGGAAAGACCGGTACTGCCCAGACCATACCGCGTGAGACCGGTCAGATAGTTATTTCGTTTATGGGCTTTGCACCTGCAGATGATCCCGAGATAGCTATTTATGTGGTCATCGACAGACCGAATTTTGCAAAGCAGGATAATGTTAAGTATGCATGTCTTCTGTGCAGAGATATCCTTCAGGAAGTGCTTCCCTATATGGGCATATATATGACTGAGCCTCTGACTGATGAAGAGCTGAAATACCTTGAGGAAATGCAGCTTGAAAACACTCTCAGATATACACAGGGTGACGGAAACGGAGAAAGCGGAAGTCAGACGGAGGATCCCTATGAGCAGATCGAGATGACTCAGATAACGGATTCTACCGGTGAAACGGCAAATGTATATCCGAGATGGATGTCATATCCAATAGATCCGGCAACAGGGCATCGCGTTGGCCCCGACGGAACTCACTATGATGCGGACACGGGAGAGCTTGCGACGGCCACCTCGAACATCCTTGATGATTCGATCCCTGTTAACGATAACCTTGATTCAGACAATTATACAAACGGTAATTAAAAAATAATGGCAACAGGCAGGAATGCAAAACAGAACAACAGATCGGGCGAGATCATAAAGGGAAATTTTAAGAATGCCGCCGAATCTATCAGTTCCTATGCACAGACCGATATCGATATGAATCTGGTCTTTATAGTCTTATTTCTGCTGGGATTCGGGCTTCTTATGGTATATTCCGCATCTTCCTATGTTGCATACAGGGACTACGGAAATTCCTCTTATTATTTTAAAAAACAGATAACATCCGATCTTCTGGGGCTTGTCTGTATGGTTGTTACCATATTTATCCCTCTTGGCATTGTTGAAAAAAATAAGAATTTCAAATTTCTCATCGCGGGTCTTGCAAATGCCGTACTGCTTCTTGTCATACCCTTTGGAGTTGAATCCCACGGTGCGAGAAGATGGATACAGATACCCGGCATCGGCGGAAGACTTCAGCCTGCAGAGATAACCAAGCTCTTGATGATAGTATTTCTTGCGGCAATGATAAATTCCATGGGAAATGCTTATATATCGTCCTGGAAGGGATTCCTGTTCTGTATGGGAATGGCGTCGCTTTCCTCATTACTCCTTTATTTACTTACGGATAACCTGAGTTCCGCACTTATAGTTTTCATGATAGCTTTTGTCATGTGCTTTGTGGCATCACAGGATTTTAAGAAATATATTTTTCTTGTGATACTCGGACTGGCCGCGGCGGGAGCGGTTGTGGCATATGTCGCATCCGATGATTCGGCATCTGAGGGGTCGTTCAGACTTACACGTATCTCATCCTGGCTGCATCCCGAAAATTCAGCAGAAACCTCAGCACATCAGATGCTTCAGGGGCTGTATGCGATAGGAAACGGTGGATGGTTCGGAAGAGGCCTCGGACAGAGTGTTCAGAAGGTATCGGTCCTTCCCGAACCCCAGAATGATATGATCTTTGCGGTCATATGTGAGGAACTCGGAATAGTCGGGGCAATATCCCTGATGATAATGTTTGTGCTTCTCATGTACAGGATGCTTCTTATTGCAAGAAATGCAAAGGACAGATTTTCTTTCCTTCTTGTTTCCGGAATCATGGCTCATTTCGCCATTCAGGTAATACTCAATATCGCGGTTGTTACCGGTTCGATCCCCAATACGGGTGTGTCGCTGCCGTTCATAAGCTATGGTGGTTCATCAGCTCTTTTCCTTTTGATTGAGGTCGGCATAGTCCTTAATGTTGACAGGGTGTCAAGAGCGGAAAGCAGGGAGCGTTGAGCCGGGGAAGACGCACGGGACTACGCAGGATAATGGTTCCTGTGCTTGTCTTTCTTCTGGTATTTGCCTGCGTGATGGGAATTGCATACTTTCTGGAAATATACAGGGTCGATCCCGCCAAGATATATGTTGACGGAAATACCCATTATACAAACCAGGAGATTGCAGATATAGTCATGACAGGCCCTCTTGGTGATAATTCTGTTGTCCTTTCCATTAAGTACAAGAATCGAAAGATCACCGATGTGCCTTTTGTTGATGCCATCACGGTTGAGGTCGTTGCTTCCGATTCAATCAGGATAAGGGTTTTTGAAAAGGCTCTTGCAGGCTATGTAAGATACCTTGACAGATATATATATTTTGACAAGGACGGAACGGTAGTAGAAAGCTCCGATGTTCTGACAAAGGGAATCCCGCAGGTTACGGGCATATCATTTTCCGGAATTCAGGTAGGAAAGCCGCTTTCTTCGAATGATACAGATATTTTTACCAGAACCCTGGATCTGACCAAGCTGCTTGCTAAATACGAGCTTTCTGCCGACAGGATCCATTTTCATGAAAACGGCGAGGTTACCGTATACTTCGGCAATGCGAGAGTGGATCTCGGAAAGGATGGCCAGGGAATAGAGGACAAGGTCATGCTTTTAGGAAAGTTCCTTGAAAGAGTAGGGAATCTGAGCGGTGTGCTTGATATGGAGGAATACAGTCCCGAAGGTATATATGTATTTACTCCCGACGAGACCCCGTAAAGTGGTTTATGGGCATATAATGCACAAGATATAGAAAAAATGTTGAAAAATTGGTGTTTTTCAACTATTATTAAACAGTATGTTGACACTTATGTAGGAGGACAAAGCCTTGTATGAGATAAAAGAGTCCACGAAGCCCAACGGAAAAGCAAGAATAGTAGTTGTGGGTGTCGGCGGTGCCGGCAACAATGTTGTCGACAGAATGATAGAAGACAACGTCACGGGTGTTGAATTCGTGGCTATGAATACAGACCTTCAGGATCTTGAGCTTTCGCTTGCTCCCGAGAAAGTTCCTCTCGGCGAGAAGGAAACCCAGGGTCTTGGTGCAGGCGCAGATCCCGAGATCGGAGAAAGAGCTGCTCAGGAGAGCATCGATGAGATCAGGGACCATATTAAGGATGCGCATATGATATTTATCGTATGCGGAATGGGCGGCGGTACAGGAACCGGTGCTGCACCTGTTATTGCTCATGAAGCCAGGGAGCTGGGAATCCTGACCGTTGGCGTTATGACTACTCCTTTCTCGATTGAGAGAGCTGTCAGAAGAGAAAATGCGGAGATGGGTATTGCCAAGATACGTGAAGATCTCGACACCATTCTTGTTATTCCCAATGATAAGCTCTTTAATCTTGCCAGCAAATCAACCCCCATCAAGGAAATGTTCAGACTTGCCGATGAGGTGGTCAAGCAGGCCGTAAGGGGTATTACTGATATAATCAATGAGGACGGAATCCTCAATCTTGACTTTGCGGATATCAAGCGCGCCATGAAGGATAAGGGAACCGCTCTTATCGGTATCGGTGAGGCTGAAGGCGAAGGAAGAGCATCTGCTGCCGTTAAGGCCGCTGTTGAGTCCAAGCTCCTTGATTCCAAGATCAATTCCGCTACCGCCATCATTGCAAACGTTGTCGGTAATGTTACAGCCGGAGATATTCAGGAGGTTCAGGAATATCTTAATGAGCTTGTCGGTGAAAGAGTTGAGTTCTTCCTCGGCATGAGAGGCGACGAAAGCTTCGGTGAGAAGATCAGCGTTACCATCATCGCTACGGGAATAGAAGAAAATAATGCATATACAGGATTTGTTCCCCGCACCATGCCTTCTTCAAACAGCAGATTCGGAACAGGACATATTCCTTCTGTTGACAGCGTGCCTTACAAGGCTTCACCGTCACCTGCACCCGCGCCGTCGCCTGCACCCTCACCTATCAATGAGAGAAATGTCGGCAATGTGAGAACGGTAAATCCTTCTAATTTTGCTTCCGGCGGAGAATCAACCGGACTTAAGAGCAGGGTTAAGGATGTCCATATGGAAGTTCCTTCATTCCTGAGAAAAAAGAGTGACGATTGAGCTGAATGCATGAGGTGATCCCATGATCAGACGTGAAGACATTCTGCCCATGGGTTTCCTGAAAAAATCAGATTATTCGGGATCCTGCGGAGGGCTCAGATACAGACTTAAGAAGGTTACAGAGACTTTTACCGACGATTCGGGCGGAGAGGTAAAAAAGGATTCTCTTCTGTGTGAGATATGGCCCGGACCGTTTAATTACATCACTACTCCTCCTGAATTAAAGGAATCCGAAAAATTCACCTTTGATGAGGACGGGGTTGGAGATGCGATATTCTGGATGAATAATAAACTTGCCGAAGACCCTGGAAAATGGGAAAAGGCTGCTTCCGATTGGAAGAGCTACGGCGGGATATAAGTTTTTTATGAGGAGAAGGGTATGAAGTGTCCGTATTGTGGCAGTGACGATACCAGAGTTATCGATTCAAGGCCTGCAGATGATAATTATTCCATCAGAAGGCGCAGGATCTGTGATAACTGCAATAAGCGTTTTACCACTTATGAAAAAGTAGAGACCATTCCTCTTATAATCATCAAGAAGGATAATAACAGGGAACAGTACGATCGTGCCAAGATCGAATCAGGTGTTCTCAGGGCATGCCATAAGCGGCCCGTAAGCGCTACTCAGATCACACAGCTTGTTGATGAGGTTGAGAGCGAGATCAGTACACTTGAGGATAAGGAGATCCCTTCACGCGTGATCGGCGAGATCGTAATGAGAAAGCTCAAGGATCTTGATGCCGTTGCGTATGTCAGATTTGCATCTGTATACAGAGAATTCAAGGATGTAGATTCGTTCATGGATGAACTTAAAGGTTTTATTGGCAAGAAATGATTTTATTTTTTGTTAATAATCCGCGTATCATTGTTTTGCGTTTTCAGCCGATATAGTAAATGAAACGCATATACATGACACGGAGGTCATCATATGAGAATAGGTAATTCATTCGATCATTCACAAATATATAATGATCCGTATGCGCTTAAGATACGCGAATCTATTGCTCAGTCCGCAAAGATATCCGGAAAGCCGGAAGAGAGCAAGGCTGCTCCTTTGACGGATGCGAATGCTGCGGGCGGCGTGTCTGAAACTTCCGTAAAGCGTGAGAGACTTCTTGGTCTTGAAGATATATCACTTACTTTCAATGCTAAGGATGATTTTGATCTGATCGGCAAAACAAGTGATATTACAGATCTTGATATAGAAAAGGCAGTATCTTTTGCGAAGAAGGATGATATCCTTAACCAGTATCGCAGTGCTGAAAAGACCATGCCCGTTTATGCCGGTGAGGAAGGAACGGTCATTGCTAAATAAGAATCGATCCAAACAGAGGACAGGTTATACTGTCCTCTGTTTTTTTATGCTTTTTCAGTTTATTTGAATGATTCGTTTTAGTATGGGATGTTACTTGTATGATATAATTATTCACGATTTTTTTTAAGATAACAGGATGTGCAATGATGATATATCTGGATAATGCCGCTACAACAAAACTTGAGGATTGTGCATTTGAGGCCATGCTTCCTTTTTTGAAGGATGAGTATGGAAATGCATCGGCTGTCTATGAGATAGCGAGAAGGTCGAAAAAAGCGGTTTTTAACGCAAGAAAACAATGCGGGAAGCTGATCGGGGCTTCGCCTTCCGAAATCTTTTTCACATCGGGCGGGACGGAATCCGATAATTGGGCTCTTATAGGGGCATATGATTCATACAGGAGAAAAGCAGGAGCGGATGGAGATGCAAACAGCAATTTGCTCAGCGCAGGATGCGGGCATATCATAACCACGGCTATAGAGCATCATGCCATTATCAGAACTGCGGAGTATCTTAAGTCCTGCGGAGTATCGGTAACCTTTCTTAAGCCTGACAGTGAGGGCTTTATAAGTCCTGAACAGGTGGTTTCCGCTTTGAGAGAGGATACGTTTCTTGTTTCCGTAATGACTGCAAATAATGAGATCGGCACAATTGAGCCTGTTTGTGAGATAGCAGATGCGGTACATGCGCTCAGGAAGGATATTCTTGTTCATACGGACAGCGTACAGGCATTCGGGCAGATCCACATGGACGGGTTTGCAGGTCATGTTGATCTGCTTTCGGCATCTGCTCATAAGCTTGGCGGTCCAAAGGGCTGCGGACTTTTATTTATAAGAGACGGATTGAAGGTGGCTCCCTTTATCCGCGGAGGGATGCAGGAAAGCGGAAGAAGAGCCGGAACGGAAAATATTCCCGGTATTGTGGGATTTGGCGCTGCTTCGGAAAAAGCCTGTTTAGTGCTTGATGAAAAGATCAAAAAAGAAGTCATGCTCAGGGATGAACTGCTGAGCAGGATCCTAAACATGGATGGGGTCATCATTAACGGTCCATATGAAGAAAAGGGCTGTTCTAAAAGACTTCCCGGAAATATATCCGTATGTGTAACGGACATAGAGGGTGAATCCGCACTGATAATGCTCGACCGGGAAGAAATATGTGCTTCAAGCGGATCTGCCTGCGCATCCGGTGCAAGAGAGCCATCACATGTCCTTAAAGCCATAGGCAGAAGTGATGATGAATCAAAGGGTTCGCTTAGATTTACAATTTCGGAGCACAATACATCCGATGAAATAAAGCGAGCTGCGGAAGTTATAGCTGATGTGGTATGCAGGCTCAGAAGCGGCAGAAAGCATTTATAACATGCGGCATGATCTGAAAAGAATGATGAATATGCATTTGTATCAGATAACAGGATGATAAAAAAACATTTATAGCAGATATCGGGATTTGGACAGAGTGATATGAAAAAAACAGTTGTTGTAGGCATGAGCGGAGGCGTGGATTCATCCGTCTGTGCGTATCTTTTAAAAGAACAGAGCTATGACGTGATCGGCGTCACGATGCAGATATGGAGGCCGGAGAATACATGTGATGTATCGGATAACGGCGGGTGCTGCGGCTTGTCCGCAGTCGATGATGCACGCCGCGTTGCCGAGGTTATAGGGATACCTTATTACGTTATGGATTTCCGCGGTGAATTCCAAAAGTATGTAATAGATAATTTCACATCGCAATATGTTAAGGGAAGAACTCCCAATCCCTGTATAGAATGCAACAGACATGTAAAATGGGAGGCACTTCTGAAAAAATCCAGGGATATCGGAGCAGACTATCTTGCCACGGGTCATTATGCCAGGATCTCGCAGCTTGAAAACGGAAGATATACCATTTCCGCATCAAGAACATCTGCCAAGGATCAGACATATGCACTTTATGCGCTGACTCAGGACCAGCTTTCGCATACGCTCCTTCCGATAGGTGAATATGAAAAGCCGGACGTTCGCAGGATAGCGGAAGAAGCCGGACTTCCCGTTGCACATAAAAAGGATTCCCAGGAGATATGCTTTGTGTCTGACGGGGATTATGCTTCATTTATCGAAAAAGAAGATGGGATAGTTGTGCCGGGCCCCGGAGATTTCGTAACACCGGACGGAACCTTTATTGCAAAGCACAAGGGCATTACCCATTATACCGTTGGCCAGAGAAGAGGGCTTGGCGTTGCTGCGGGAGAGCGAATTTATGTAACTGATATAGATCCCGGCACAGACCGTATAACCCTCGGATCAGACGAGGATCTGCTTACCTCGGTTGTCAGAGCGGAGGATGTCTGCTGGATGGGACTTGAAGGAATACGCCCCGGTGAGAAGGTCAGAGTCAGGGCAAAGATCAGATACAATCACGGCGGAGAAATGGGCGTACTTGAAAGTGACGGAGACGGGTGCGTTAAAGTCACATTTGATAAAAACGTACGGGCAGCTGCTCCCGGCCAGGCGCTAGTGTTTTACGATGAATCAGGAACATATATATACGGAGGCGGAACGATAATCTGAAGCCTCGCCCGCACATTATGGATATAATCGCTTACTATAAATCGAATATGCCCGAAAAATTCGGTGTGCCTCGTCAGAGCGGACTTGCACCTCATCTTAAAGGGCGGATAGTCTTTGAGGAGAAATATTCGGATCCGAATGCATTCGACGGACTTGAGGGTTTTGACAGGATCTGGATCATCTGGAGATTCGATGTAAAAGAGGATGAGGTCTTCCGTGCGAAGGTTCGACCTCCGAGACTTGGCGGAAATACCTATTTGGGGGTTTTTGCTACAAGGTCTCCATTTCGTCCAAATCATATGGGGCTTACCTGTGCACGTATCGAGTCTGTTATGAAAACAGAAGACGGACGCATGTGTATCGAAGTATCCGGTGCGGATATGACGGATGGGACAGCTGTGTATGATGTAAAGCCCTATATTCCTTATGCCGATTCTTATCCTGATGCAAAGGGAGGCTTTGCCCAGGAGAAAGAAAACAAAGATCACCGGCTTGAAGTCATTATCCCGGAAGCCATAAAAGCTCATTTTACTGATGATCAGTTTTCCGGACTTATCGAAGTCCTGTCCCTTGATCCGAGACCATCTTACCAGGATGATCCTGAAAGGATTTATGGATTATCATATGGCGGATACAATATAAAGTTCATAGTTACGGGTGACAAGCTCTTTGTGATAAGTATTGAAAAATCTTGATTTCTTAAAGCCCAAAAACAGAGTGGAGGGAACCGAGAATTATGATAAATCATACTTGGAAAAGGAAGCGACTATCTTAAGGCAGATCCTGCAGAGTATGATCTTGAGGGCGACAGTACTCTGGATAGGTTTTGCATTTATGCGGTCAGATCCAGAGACTTTGACGGATACAATGAGTATTGAGCGATAAGGTGTATAAAAAAGGACGATCTTCAGTGATCGTCCTTTTTTGATCAGAATCTGTGATATTCGGGAAGTCTGTTTTCGTAGATGCAGTAGTATTCGAAGCCGGCCTCGCGAAGATAATCCGGAACTCTTGCAAATTCACTTCCGACATACTGAGGTTTGTGTGCGTCGGAACCGACTGTTACGATCTCCCCGCCGAGCTCTTTGTATCTTTTGAGCACCGCCATGCAGGGGTGGAATTCCTTCATTCCCTTACTGATGGACTTGGTGTTTATCTCGATTCCTTTTTCGTTCTCGATAAGGAATTTGAGGATCTCATCAAAGAGATCTCCGAACTCCGAATAGCTGTAGCTGCGGTTTCCGCTGGGAAAGTATCTTACGATGTAGTCCATATGCCCGAGGCAGTCAAAGTTATGGAACTTTTTGATGTTTGTAAGAGTCTCCGTCAGATACTGCCTGAAGACCTCTTTTTCATCTTTTCCCTCGTAAAAGGATTCATAGTAAGGGTCCTGACCTCCGACAAGGTGCTGCGAACCGATAATGTAATCATATTCATGTTCTCTTGCAAATATCAGGTTTTGCTTTACGCAGTTTTCCTGCAGCCCGATCTCAAGACCGAATTCAATGCGGATCTTTTTCTTATATTTTTCCCGCATGTTCAAAAGCTCGTAGAGATAGGAGTCGGCATTCAGCATGAAAGAAGTCGGAGTGACTTTTTCTTCGGCACCTTCGGGTGATTCTGCATAGCAGAAATCCTGATGCTCGGTAAAGGCTATAGTTTCAAGACCTGCGTTTATTGCAGCTTCGATCATTGATTCCATCGAAGCATCGCTGTCTCCGGAATGGTGAGAGTGCATGTGGCAGTCTGCAAGTATGGGCATGTTCGTTCCTCCAAAAACCAGATTTAAAAAATGAGTTTTTAAGTAAATATGCTGATATTTTACCATTCATATTCTACAATTACATTCCTTTTCTAAAAACTATTTAGATGATATAATTGCTTTGCTGTCGCACAATGGATTGGGGAACCGGAGTGCCGGCAAGTTTTCCAAAACGTTTTATTAGGGAGGGTATTATGGAAGAAAACAAGGATCTTGAAAAGACAGTAGAGGATGATATGAGCGAATTCGAAGGAACCGCTGTTCCCGAGAAACCCAGCGCATCAGTTTCTTCAGTCAGTGAGGAAGATGAAAAGGAGCCTGAAGCTGTCAATATCAACAAGGAAGAACTCAAGAAGCAGCTGACCGAAGCTTATACCGAGCTTGGACAGAAATTCTTCAAGGAAGTCTGCCAGCCCATGTCGGGCAGACCCAGAGAGCTTCCCAGACCTTCTCTCTTCGCAGAGCAGGTTACCAGGATCAAGACCATTAAAGAGAAGTTCGACGCCATTGTTTCCGCAGAACTTGCTGCCAAGGGACTTAAAGCATGTCCCGATTGTGAGAATGAGGTTGTTCTTGCAAGTAAATTCTGTAACATGTGCGGATATAAATTCCCTGTCAAGAATGATGAGAAGAAGATGAGACCCACACCTGTACCCAGATGTAAGCAGTGCGGTGCAAATCTTGAGCCCGATTCGGTATTCTGCCCGGATTGCGGAAAGAGACAGTAACGCGTCCTTATGTAAACCGATAACGAACGTTATTGCGAAATGCTGAATTTTTCAAGTGTTTTCACTTGAATTATAGAGTTGAAACTTGTAAAATGATTTCGTTGCTGATAAAAATTTGACAAAGTTTTTAGTCAGTCAGGAACTGTAAAACAGATCCATAATTTTATAATTTCTAGGAGGAATTAAAAATGGCAGTAAAAGTTGCTATCAACGGATTTGGCCGTATCGGTCGTCTTGCTTTCAGACAGATGTTTGGTGCAGAAGGATATGAGGTTGTCGCTATCAACGACCTTACCAAGCCTTCAATGCTTGCTCACCTTCTCAAGTATGATACCGCTCAGGGCGGATATTGCGGAAAGATCGGAGAGGGAGCTCACACTGTTTCTGCTGACGACGAGGCTAACACCATCACCGTAGACGGCAAGACTCTCAAAATCTATGCTGAGAAGGATGCTAAGGATTGCCCTTGGGGAGAACTCGGCGTTGACGTTGTTCTTGAGTGCACCGGCTTCTATACTTCCAAGGAGAAGTCACAGGCTCACATCGATGCCGGCGCTAAGAAGGTTGTTATTTCCGCTCCTGCAGGAAATGACCTCAAGACCATCGTATTCAACGTTAATAACGATACCCTTACCAAGGATGATCAGATCATCTCCGCTGCATCCTGCACCACCAACTGCCTTGCTCCTATGGCTAAGGCACTCAATGATTATGCTCCCATCCAGAGCGGTATCATGAGCACCATTCACGCTTATACCGGCGACCAGATGATCCTTGACGGACCTCACAGAAAGGGCGATCTTCGCCGTGCACGTGCAGGCGCTGCCAACATCGTTCCCAACTCTACCGGCGCTGCAAAGGCTATCGGCCTTGTTATCCCCGAGCTTAACGGCAAGCTCATCGGATCAGCTCAGCGTGTTCCCGTTCCTACCGGTTCCACCACCATTCTTACCGCTGTTGTTAAGAAGGCAGGAGTTACCAAGGAAGACATCAATGCAGCTATGAAGGCAGCAGCTAACGAGTCATTCGGATACAACGAGGATCAGATCGTTTCTTCCGACGTTATCGGAATGAGATACGGTTCACTCTTCGATGCTACTCAGACCATGGTCAGCCAGATCTCCGAGGATACCTATCAGGTTCAGGTTGTTTCATGGTATGACAACGAGAATTCCTACACCAGCCAGATGGTTCGTACCATCAAGTATTTCGCAGAGCTTAACTAATCTGCAAGTGGCTTGTACAGGCATCTGAAATTTTAAAACAAGGGCCACGTCCGTAGCGCTCATCGCGCATGGCGCGGCCCTTATTTTTATAAATCTTCCCGTAAAAGGGATGCCGCAAATGCGGCGGAAAGGAAATGTATGTCTCTTAACAAGAAATCAGTAGACGATATCAATGTAAAGGGCAGAAGAGTTCTCGTAAGATGCGACTTTAACGTGCCTCTTAAGTCCGGCGAGATCACCGATGAGACCCGTATCGTAGCAGCACTTCCCACCATCAAAAAGCTTGTTGCCGACGGCGGCAAGGTTATTCTCTGCTCTCACCTCGGAAAGGTTAAGGAAGGTCCCAACGAGAAGGAATCACTTGCACCTGTTGCCAAGGCTCTTTCCGAGAAGCTTGGAAAGGAGGTTAAGTTCATCGCAGATTACAGCGTTACCGGAGAATCT
>CAMNAQ010000032.1 GCA_946531495.1 uncultured Lachnospiraceae bacterium
CCGGCATTCATACTGTCAGCTATACGAAGGATGGTGTAAAGCATGTACGTGAAAGCTTTATCTCATATCCTGACAGAGTGATGGCGATAAAGTGCCAGGGAACTCCGCTCAGGATATTCGCAGAGCGCGGTGATCAGTGTGAGAAAGTGGTGAAGCTTTCCGGCAATACTCTCTGCATGGAGGGAAGGACCGGCTGTGACGGTGTGAGATTCTGCATGGTGATCCGTGCCATTAAGGGTAATCCCTTTATTGTGGGCAGAACCCTGCATACGGATGCAGATGCGGAGATACTTGTGGCGTCACAGACAGACTTTTACAGCGCTGACCCTGTGGCGGATGCTGTAAGGACATTGGACGAAGCAGAAAAACTTGGATACGAAATGCTGAAGGCAAGGCATGCTGCTGATGTACAGGAACTGATGGACCGTTGCAGGCTTGAGATAGATTGTGAAGACAGGTCAGGTATCCCTACGGATGAAAGATTAAAAGCTGTTCAGAACGGAGGAGAGGATAACGGTCTGGTGAATCTGGTATTTGCATACGGAAGGTATCTCCTGATATCTTCAAGCAGACCCGGAAGTCTTCCCGCAAATCTTCAGGGGATATGGAATGACAGCTTTTCCCCTGCATGGGACAGTAAGTATACCATCAACATAAATGCACAGATGAATTACTGGCCTGCAGAGGTGACAGGACTGTCAGAAATGCACGCTCCTCTTTTTGGCCTGATAAAGCGCATGGTGCCAAACGGAAGGAAGACCGCATCCGAGATGTACGGCGCTAGGGGATGGATGGCGCATCATAATACGGATATATGGGGTGACTGTGCTCCGCAGGATACCTGGCAGGCTGCAAGCTACTGGCAGATGGGTGCGGCATGGCTCTGCCTTCATATTCTCGAGCATTATCGCTTTACCAAAGATCAGGGCTTTATGGAGGAGTATCTTCCCATCGTAAAAGAGGCGGCGCTGTTCTTTGAGGACACTCTTATTACAAACGAAGACGGACAGCTTGTTGTATCGCCTACGGTTTCTCCTGAAAATACCTATGTGCTTGAAAACGGGGAAAGGGGCATGATGTGTGAAGGTGCATCAATGGATGCACAGATCCTTTATGAGCTTTTCAGCGGTCTGATAGAGACGGGGATGATAAGTGATGAAGAAAAGGACCGTTATACTGCGATACTGGACAGGCTACCCAAGCCGCAGATATCCGGGATAGGAACCATTCAGGAGTGGGCGAAGAATTATGAAGAGGTCGAGATAGGACACAGACATATATCACATCTGTTTGCCCTGTATCCGGGAAAGCAGCTTTTTGACAGTGAAAACAGGGACGAGCTTCTTAAGGCTGCGCGTGGGACTATTGAAAGAAGACTGTCACACGGCGGCGGTCATACCGGATGGTCAAGAGCATGGATCATCAATATGTGGGCAAGGCTTTGTGACGGAGAGCAGTGCTATGAAAACATCATGGCACTAATCAGAAAATCCATGCTGCCCAATCTGTTCGATGATCATCCGCCGTTCCAGATAGACGGTAACTTCGGACTTGTGGCAGGCATTGCAGAGATGCTCTTGCAGAGCCATGAAGGTGAGGACAGATTTCTCCCCGCACTTCCCGGAGAGTGGGCTTCGGGTAAAATCACAGGCCTTAGATCAAGGTCCGGAAGGATCACGGATATCGAGTGGAAAGACGGTAAGATCGTATCCCAGATATATTATTAATGTATTTCTTTACAGAGGGAGGAATGATCATGAAAGATGGCTTCTCAGGTGGATTTGGCGGCGGAATAAACGGCTCCCCAGGCGGACTTAGCGGTTTTATGAGACCAGCGGGATCACAGGGTGGCCTTTGGAATGAGGATATGTGCGGTGGAAGGGTGGAAAAGAGTGATTCCGGTGCTCCCAAGGTTATCGCTTCCAAAAACATCATCGAATTTTCGGTGCATTTCGGATGTTATAACAGGATGGGTTTCTTCGGGTGTGAATTCTATGATTTCTCGGTAAAAAGGGATAAAGAAGGCGGGCCCTTTGTTTTGGAGTTCAGAGATCATAGGATTGAAACGGATGAACGTCTCTGCAGTGATATCCAGCAGATCATCGACGAGAACAATCTCTCACTCAATAACGGAGTGGTCAGATATACTCATGGACTTCCTTCGGAATACCAGCCTTATGATTTTGATGCGGTATACGATTCCGGGGAGAAGCTTCACTTTTACATTCAGGGAGAACCCACAGCTCAATGGTGTGTCTCACTTAGAAAGGCACTTTGCAGAGAACTTGTAAGGAATGGAATTGAAGATCTCCTTCCTCCCAAAGAGGACAGGAATGTTGCAAGGTTCGATCTTGGCTTTCAGGAATGGCCGCTTAAGACTATGTACGCCACCATACGGACTGAGGATGATGTGGCCGGTGAAAGACCGGTGCATTACTTCAAGTCGGTCTGGAATTATGAGACCGGGGAATCTGTATATGATGCGATCATAGTGATACCTGACGGTTTCTATGCCCATATAACGGAGCTTGCGGAAAAGACGGATCTCCGAGAATGCAGTAATGGACAGATAGAGCCATTTGAACAGGAAAAGAGCCCGTTCGGAAAACCCGGGATCCCCGTCATAAGCTGGTGCTGTGAGGGTGAGAGCACGAAGCAGTTCAATACCTTCGTGTGGGGGGATGAGATAAACGAAGATCATATAAAGATCGCTTCCGTGATAAGGGAATATCTGGAATCCGTATTTGAGGGGGTAGAGTCAGAAAGATGATCTGCATATAAGATGCATATTCAGATGATACGCGTTTTATTACCTGTTACCCCGTGATTTATTACCTGTTACCCAAAAGCCCTTTTTTTCTCTTTTTTTAAATGTATAATTGCCTCATGAACAACTTGAAGGTAAAAATCGAGATCGATCCGGGAGCAAAAGATTGTGAAGTTACGATAAGATGCTCTGAGGTTGATGCCAAGGTACTTGCTATCCAGAAAGCATTATCCGAGGCCGGAAATTCCGACAGACAGATAAGCTTTTTCAAGGATGATGCAGAGTTTTTCGTACCGCTTGACGATATCCTGTTTTTCGAGACTGACAGCGGTCTGATAAGGGCCCATACCGCTGACGATGAATTCGAAGCAAGATATAAGCTTTACGAGCTGGAGGAAAAGCTTCCGTCATTTTTCCAGAGGATATCCAAGTCCACGATACTCAACAGCCACAAGGTTTATTCCATTACCAAGAACCTTGCCGGAGCGAGCAGGATAGAGTTCCAGAATACCTACAAGATAGTCTACTGTTCAAGGAATTATTACAAAGCACTGAAAGAGCTGCTTACACCATAAAGGAGAGAAAAAATGAGTAAAAGAGGCAGAAATATTTCCTACGCAATAATGCTTATAGTACTGGCGGTATGCCTTGTATTGTGGAAGCTGAATGTATTCAATCTTCCTCTGGCATTTGCCGGAGTCAGCACCTGGGGACTTATCATAGCAGGATTCATGGTATGGATCATCATTCACAGCATAGTGGATCTCAGCTTTGGCGGTATATTTCTTCCCCTCGCGGTCATCTGCATCATCTTCGACAAGGCACTTGGGATAGAAGAGCTCACACCCTGGGTTGTGCTGGTAGTAGCGTTCATGCTCACTGCGGCATTTAACATGATCTTCCCCAAAAAATTCAGATGTCATCACGGAAAAGCCGGTTTTGGTGAGAAATTTACAGACAGCAGAAGCGAAGATCACAATGAGTATGTTATGCATTCAATGAGGTTCGGATCTGCAACCAAGTATATCCGTTCGACAAATCTGAAGCGCGCGGATCTGTCATCACAGTTTGGAGAACTGGCGGTTTTCTTTGACGGAGCACAGGTTCCTGAAGGAAAGGTTGTTATAAATTGCAATGCTTCCTTCGGAGAGATGGATCTTTATATTCCCGCAGGCTGGAGGATTGAGAATAAGATCTCCGTTACTCTCGGTGACTGTACTGACAGGGGAACCAACGTGATCCCCGCAGAGGATGCGGTTGTGTGCTATCTGGAGGGTTCCGTATCTTTCGGAGAGATCGTGATCAACAGGATCTGACCAAGGCAGATGGGACCTGCCCTTACGGGACCTTAATAAAGAAATGATCAATTGACAAAAGACGGCCGGGATGGATGATCGTAAAAGGGAAAAACTGACCTCCAATATCGATGAGCTTATAGAGGGATGATGAGATCCTGAAAGCAGATAAAAGAAAAATATAAAGATCACTGCACGGGTGCCTGAGGCTGGATCATCGGCTTCGGGCATCCGCATTTACTGCAGAAATTAAATACGGAAAGGGTTCCGCATGTGGGACAATACCATGAAGTGAAGTATGGACGCTGTCTTCCGCATGAAGAACAGAAGTTAAGATAGTTACCGGTTCCGCATTCGCAATTCCAGGGCCCGATTATCATCGGTCTGTAGAATGTCTGAACGGCATTGGGCAGGGTTACTATGCAGAAATCGTTCTTGGATGAATGAACGATCATGATCACTGAGATCACAAACAGAACAATGACAAATACGATCCAGGAGATGAGGCTCAGGCCGATAAAGAGATCATAGCCTGAAGCGGTGCCGCCCATTACGATAGCGTCGTATATGCCATGTATCACTATGGGACAGATCATTGAAAGAGCATTGTATTTGGAATAATCTGCTTTGTTGCCGGAAAGGGATGCGTATTTTGCCTTGCTGTAGAAATATCCCATGAATACGCCAAAACATGCATGTCCGGGAACTGCCGTGAACATCCTGAGAAGAGCAACTCCCCATCCGTTTCCGAATACATATCCGATGTTTTCAATGGCAGCGAATCCGAGAGAAGCAAAAACAGCATACACAATAGCGTCAAAGCTGTAGTCAAAGGCTCTGTTTTTCCATGTAATAAGTCTGAGGACAATATATTTTCCCATTTCCTCAACGGGGGCAACTATTACCATCGCAAGTATCACGCCCTTAATGACAGATTCATAGGGGATGACGGCTTCGAGTATCAATTCCCCCAAAGCTTCCAGAATGATCGCGGGAATGGCCGTTCCAAGCCCTGCGAAGAACAACCCTATCAGAAGGCCGATGGGCTCTTTTTCCTTTTTGTCAGCAAAAAAGATGAATAGCAAAAGTCCGATCACAGGGATGAGTGCAAGGGCAAATAACATGGTTTTCTCCTTCCGGGTCTACACGGATTAATTTTGTAATATCCTAAAAACTTTCCTTAAAATATGCCACATCAAAAAAATATTATAGCATGAAAAGACATCAGTTAAGAATATACATTTGCGTAATGGCAAAAAATGAGTGATTTTATAGCAAGATTTATGATGTATCGTGGCAACCTTAGGTATAATATTAGTCATCGTGCGCCAAAAACATTTTTGGAAGATATTACAGATACAGGCGCATATTTGTGACAGTTCAGGTGATCAGATATGAAGATAAAGAAACACAGATCAGGAATAATGTTAATGACCGAGGGAAATCCCGTTTCCCTCATTCTTCTTTTTTCGGTACCGATGCTCATAGGAAATCTTTTCCAGCAGGTCTACAATCTGGTCGATTCCGTGATAGTCGGACAGTATGTCGGAGCTGATGCCCTTGGCGCCATTGGCGCGACCAATTCGGTAACGTTCCTTTTCTTTGCACTTTGCAACGGTATCGGAAGCGGCGGAGGCATAATTACCTCCCAGTATTTCGGAAAAAAAGATGAAAAAGCGGTAAAGAGCTGTATCGTCAACACCGGATATATAATGCTGGTATTTCCTCTTATGGTGGGCATAGTGGCATTTATCCTGTCCGGATCCATCTTGAGAATGCTGGATACTCCTGCGGAGATAATGTCTGATGCTCTCGGTTATCTTAAGATCATGTGTGTGGGAATAGTATTCGTATCACTGTATAACTACGCATCATCCATGCTGAGGGCTCTCGGAGATTCCAAGACTCCCCTGTATTTTCTGGTTTTTTCATGCCTTCTGAATACGGGTCTTGATCTGCTTTTTGTATGCGTATTCAATATGAGCGTACGCGGTGCAGGTATCGCAACAGTGATATCACAGTTTGTATCGGGTATAACCTGTCTTATATATGCCGTAAGGAAAAACAGCTATTTTAAGTTCACGCGTGAAAATATGAGATTTAATAAGCATATCACCGTAAGCGTGCTTAAGCTCGGAGTTCCCCTCTCGCTCCAGTTTTCCCTGATAGCCATTTCCTGTATGGCTCTTCAGAAGGTTGTCAATTCATATGGAAAGGTCACGGTTTCCGCATTCAGCGCAACCAGCAGGATCGAACAGATCATACATCAGCCTTATCAGACTCTCGGTGCGGCGCTTTCAACCTTCACCGGGCAAAACTACGGCGCCAAGAAGATGGATCGTGTCAAGGAGGGCTACAGAAAGAGCGTTCTTATCATGGTCATCTTCTCGGTGATCATGCTTCCTGTCATGCAGCTTGTAAGTGAAAGTCTCGTAAGGCTTTTTGTTGATGATGAACCGGTCATCACGATGGGAGCAAAGGCGCTGCGGATCACGAGTCTTTTCTATGTGATGCTCGGATTCATATATGTAGTAAGAGGCGTTCTCAATGGTCTCGGAGATTCTATTTTTGCACTGATAAATGGTATAGTAGAGGTGATCGGAAGATTTGTCGTTCCTGTCATGCTTGTGGGTATACCTTTCATAGGAGTGTGGGGTATATGGTGGTCTGTCGGTATCGTATGGTCAATGGCCGGCATCACTGCGGTGATGAGATATTTTGCATACAGGAAAAAGATCATGGCAATATCCTGACAGGAGGATGAACGGGAATATGGAAACATTTTATTATGTTGTGGTAAGTATAGAAGGTGACTACGCAAATCTGAAGAGGACGGACATCGAATCCGATGATCTGAAACTTGTGGCTAGGGCACTCCTTCCCGCAGAGATCGTTGAAGGTTCAAAGCTCAAATATGAGCTGATGCAGTATACCATTCAGGAGTGACGGAATCCTGCGTGTTGGCATTACATCATTTGTAAAAGGAGGCACTATGGAATACAGAACACTTGGAAAGACAGGTCTGAAGGTAAGTGAGATCGGCTTTGGCGGTGAGTGGCTTGAAAGACATGAGGAGTCTGAATCCGTAGAGCTTCTTAAATATGCCCGCAGCAAGGGGATCAATATAGTCGATTGCTGGATGCCTGATCCCAAATCCAGGGACATTATAGGAAAAGCGATGGAAGGCTGCAGGGATGAGTGGTATGTTCAGGGGCACATAGGCTCTACATATCAGAACGGTCAGTATGTAAGATCGAGAGATATGAAGTATGTCCGCCCCGCATTTGAAGACCTGCTTACAAGACTTCACACGGATTACATTGATCTCGGGATGATACACTACATTGATTCCGTTGATGAGTGGAACAGAGTGATGAACAGTGAGTTCATTGAGTATGTACATGAGCTTCATGCAAGCGGAGTCATAAAGCATATCGGACTGAGTACCCACAATCCCGTGATCGGTAAGCTTGCTGTGGAAGCAGGGTTTATCGAGATGATCATGTTCAGCATCAATCCTGCATTTGATATGCGGCCTGCCACGGAGGATATTGATTCCATGTTCGGAGATTACGATCATGAAATGTCAGGCATTGATCCGGACAGAGTCAGATTCTATCAGATGTGTGAAGAAAATAATGTTGGCCTTACGGTCATGAAGGGATTTTTTGGCGGAGCACTTCTTGATAAGGAAAGATCCCCCTTCGGTGTAGCCTTTACCCCGGTACAGCTCATACATTATGCACTTACAAGACCGGGTGTTTCTTCCGTTCTCTGCGGATATGATACTGCAGTGCAGATCGATGAAGCGGTTTGCTATGAAGAGGCTTCCGCGGATGAAAAGGACTATGCAAGCGTCATAGCAAATGCCCCGCTCCATTCATATAGGGGACAGTGTACTTATTGCGGACATTGCAAGCCCTGCCCTGTGGATATAGATATCGCCATGGTCAATAAGTTTTATGATCTTGCTGCAGCACAGGAGAGTGCGCCTCAGAGCATCATAGAGCATTATAAGGCGCTTAAGCATACCGCATCCGAATGCATAGGCTGTAAAGGGTGTGAGAGCAGATGTCCTTTCGGAGTTGAGGTGGCAGAGCGCATGGTCAGGACAGCGCAGCTTTTCGGTATATAAAGTCGGCTTTACAGGCCGGGGCATTCATATTAGAGTGCCCCGGTTTTCTTTTTGATAAAAATTGATCTGAATTAATAAACGGCGAATACATATTTTTTCTGATGGGGATCAGTCTTATTGCAAAGCCGGATACTGAAAAGATAAGATTTGAAATAAGATAGCTCATGTTTTTTGCATCGGTCATTTAAATATCCGATCTGTTAAGCTTCACCCGGCGCGCGGGTGAAGCTTATTTTTTTGACCGCTAAAATGTTAAAATCGCTGCAGAAGGTGGTAAAATCATCATATATTATCCATTGGGATTTGAATCCTAAGGAGTTTATAAAGAAAAATGAAAACAAGATCCAACCTGAACAGAAAGTTTCTTCTGAGCGCCACATTGTTCCTACTTATAGTCAATTTCTCGCTGGGGCTTATCCTGACCAAGGAATCCACCGAAGCGATGAAGGAACAGATCGGTAACAGGATGCTTGATGTTTCCAATACCGCCGCATCGATGCTTGACGGCGATGTGCTGAGAGACCTGCAGGCAGAGGATGCGGATACACCGGAATATAAAGAGATACTCAAAACTCTTACCTATTATCAGGATAATGTCGAACTTAAATATATTTACTGTATCCGTGACCTTGGCAATAAAGAGTTTGTATTTTCAGTAGACCCCACGGTCGCAGATCCCGGTATCTTCGGCGATCCGATAGTCTATACCGACGCGCTGTACCAGGCTAGCCTTGGAAGGCCTTCTGTCGATAAGGTTCCCTACGAGGACGATTGGGGAAGATTCTACAGCGCATATTCGCCGGTATTTGATTCGAATGGCAAGGTTGCCGGAATAGTTGCGGTTGATTTCAGTGCCGACTGGTACGATGACCAGATACGTACACAGGCTATCACTACAATAGTGATCACCGTTATTTCTCTTCTGATCGCATCCGTCATCCTTATTCTTGTAGGAGTTGTGGCAAGCAAGAGATTTCATAAGCTGTATCTCGAACTTAATGCCCTTTCTGACGGCATCGAAACCCTTGCGACCGAACTTGCGGGAAGAGAGGAGATAGAAGGATATGAACTTCTTCACCCGGAGGAGAATGATACGCCGAAGGATGAAATAAGCGCGATCAGTAAAAAAGTCCGCTCTCTCCAGAAATATATGGGCGTGGAAATTGCCTTCGTAAGAGCCCAGGCGTACAAGGATATGCTCACCGGACTTGAGAACAGGACCGCCTATACAGAGTATATTGAGAAGCTGGAAAATAAGATCAAGAACAAGGTGGCTGACTTTACTGTTGCGATGTTCGATATAAACGGACTTAAGCAGATCAATGACACCGAAGGACACGATGCCGGAGACGTAGCGATCATAAAAGCTGCGGACATCCTCAGGGAATCATTTCCGGATGAGAGGATATTCCGTATCGGCGGTGACGAGTTTGTCGTCATACTCAATAAGACCGGTGCAGAGATAGAGAGGCTGATCGACGGCTTTATCAAGCGTTATGACGATCTCGGAGTTGCGGACAAAAAGCGTCCCATCATGTCTGTAGGCTATGCTGAGCACGATCCCGATACAGACCGGTTCTATTGCGACACCTTTGAACGTGCGGACAAGCGCATGTACGAGAATAAGAAAGCCTATTACGAGCAGTTCGGAAACAGAAGAAGCAGGTGAACGGAGGAACCGTCCCCCTGTTCACCTCATTTGAGGAGGTTTGCGTATGCACTTTGGTTTTTCATATGTCGGTCTTATATATCTGATCATGCTGTTCGTCCCAAATATCAAATGGTCGAGGAACAAACCTGCAGATTATGACCTGTATGTGAAGAATGAAAGCAAAGTCCTTCTTGCGCTTGAAAGAGCGGGAGAAGTTCTTGTTACTGTCATTGTCCTGGTGTTCTCGGACTTCAATCTGCACGGACTTAAGTGGTGGGACCTGTGGCTTGCGGTCTCTTTTTTTCTGATGATCCTGTATGAGATGTACTGGCATCGCTACTTTAAGCTCAAGGGTGAGAGGAAGATGAGCGACCAGTACTGCAGCTTTGCCGGCTTTCCTCTTGC
Organism: uncultured Lachnospiraceae bacterium; assembly: GCA_946531495.1. Classification (GTDB taxonomy): domain Bacteria; phylum Bacillota; class Clostridia; order Lachnospirales; family Lachnospiraceae; genus AC2028. The sequence continues at coordinate 10,254 of CAMNAQ010000032.1, forward strand.
CGGGGCAACGCTTCCCGTACTTGCTTTTCTCCTTCTCGGAATATACGGGACCAATATCCTGCTGATCATCTCTGTGGTCATACTGGGTATCGGTCATATAGGAATTCATCTTGCACATGAAAAGGAAGTCCGCGGATCGGATGAGAAAAAGAGCCTGATGAGGACTGCCCTGGAATGGAAATGGATCCTCGCAGCGGTGGCACTGCTTTTGTTTATGGCGATCTCTTTCGTATCGGGTAGGATCAGGGGGCTGAAGGTGATTGATTTCAGCAATGATGCCGTCAGATACGAATACTCTTCCGATAACATTCTGGGTATCAAAGGGGCGGTCATTGACGGAAGTAATATCACTTATATATTTGACAAAGATCTGTGTGTTTTCAACGGATATGACGTGGAAAGAGCGGCCTATACCGGCGGAATATACGCCTGCAGGAGGAACGTTCGGAATGTCAGACCTGAGGATGCAGTTTATAATGTGAAGAATGGGGATGCGTATCTGACTCTTTCTTTTGAAGAGGATACCGACATGTCCCGCGTGGACGGCTTCTATCTGTATCTGTCAGATGATGAATGGATAACGGTCAGTGATTCCACCGAAAATACCTATATAAGTCATATCGAGGTAAATTCCCACGAAATCCATAATCCCGGAACGGAGGCTCAGTACGAATCTGCTCACGGCCGTCAGTGGGACCAGTGCTGGAATCTGGATGGGAGCGGCAGGTGGAGTGAAGTACGTGAAAAATCGTATGGATGGGATAATATGCCGCTGGAAATGGAATGATTTCCATATTCTGCAAATGATGGGCAGATTTTCAGAAGCAGAGATCTGTGTAGGAAGGATTTATGTATGAAAAACAAAAATGTAGTTATGATGATAATAGCGTTCGCGGCCCTGATCGTTGTGTTCGGGTCTCACGCATACCTCAGGAGACTGGAAGCCGATCAGGCACAGATGCGCACAGAGGTTAATGAGCGCATACAGGATGAAGAGTTCAGCCAACACATCCGGCGGATATGCGGCAGGCACTGACAAGGATGCGGACAGCAGAAGGTTTGCGGAAGCAAGACAGGCCATTGAAAATGCCATTAATACCAAGTGATCCGGATCATAAAAGGAAAGAAACTGGATATAGCGTGAGCAGAAGCCCGGGAGTTGCCCTCCCCGGGCTTTTTTGATAAATTCAGATATGGATTGGAAACTGTCTCATTTATAAAGGGGAGATGCTGAAATGACCATTGAATGTATCGAGGTATCCAAAGAGTATATCAAAGAGTCTATCAATGTATCACTCATTCAGAAATTGCTGGTCAGGAATCCGGCCAGAAGGATCCGTAATTATTTCATTATCTATCCGGTATGGTTTGCTGCGAGCATATTATGCATGATATGGGTGATCAAGATGATGGTCATAGACGGGAGCACGATTCTCGGAATATCACTTGGATGTCTTTTGCTGGTTGACCTGATCATGGCAAGAGGCTATTACGGGTGCCTGAAATATTACCGTACAGCACTTAATGCGGACAGACATATCACATTTACCTTCACAGGAGACGGTATAGAGTATGATAATCACAGCAACAGGAAGGCATCTTCCGGATGGGATTCATTTCAGTGCATGAGAGTTCTTAAGACCGGATTGTATCTGATTCCTAAAGAAGAGAGTGGTTTCTTATACGGATTTCAGATAGAAAATCATGACAGGATTGTCAGTTTTTTCAAAGAGAACAATATAGAAATAAAGGAAATCTGATCTTCGGATATATGAATTGGAATCAGGCTTTGTATGGTTGATAAATACAGAATAATCGGAGATAAAAAGGATGAATAACGATTATATTTTTTAAACAGAGCGCCTTGCGGTGCGGATATTTGAGCCGGAAGACGATCCTTACGGCAATGGAATGCTGATCTATAAGACGGAGCGATGAATTCAGCAGTGACGGGTAAGAAAGACATGGATATGAATAATACCATACAGGACGAGGTCTTCGGAGAAATAACTTTTGACGGACTTAACTGGATCAAAACTGAAACCTTATCATTGTTCATAGCAGGCAGGGAACAGGAATTTAAAGTTGAGATCCAGTCACCTGATCTGGTGTATGACTGGGCGAGGCTCGGCAGGCTGAAGAAAGAAACTATAGACAGGATATTTGATCCGAACCTTGGCGGTATACATTACACCACATCCAGACTCAGGGCTATGAAGGACCGATATTCGCGCACCTTCCTGAAATGCAGGAACAGTACAGAGCACAATATCAGGAGAGCTGTACTGAGGAAACTGGCAGAATCAGAAGGAGATAATTTTCCCGCTTCTTCTGTTGAAGAAAAACTGAGTTTAATACACATAGTCATTGCCCGTGTTTTTGACGACAGGATTGAAATCAAATTCAGCTGTGACTGGATGGAGCCACGCATCGGATGCTTCGTGATACCTGATGAAGGAGAGATATCCATAAGCCCTGTGAATATGGATATGAAAAAACTGAAAGACAGTATCCATGCTCTCGGATTCGAGATAAAGGAGTGTAAATTTCAGTATTTCTATGTTTACAGTGCGGATATTCCCACTAAAGAACAGATTCGTGGAATACTGGATCTGTTTACGGGAAATGAGGAAATGACCTTCTGGAATTATTATCACAGGGGAGGCGTGGAACCCGGTTCTTATATTGATATCCAGGTTTATAACGGGAAGCCCTACATCAAAGAAAGTACCCACGGATGTGGTGGAAATTATAAGGATGTGGATATGGATGTTCTTCTCGAATTCATTATCCGAAACTGGGATAAAGACAGTGACTGGGGAAAATACGATCATGCGGTAACCATTCAACCTACCAAACTTGAGTATTTGCTGAGAGATATAAACCGCAGCAAAATAGATGTATTTATTCCGGATTATTCTGAGACTCCATCGTGGTGATGAAACCGTGATCAGAAGATAATTTATCAGGTACAGTGCAGATCGACATTATAAGGAGTGATTATGGGGATTCCCGAGAGAATATATGATCTTAATAAAGATGAAAAGGGATACGGAGATATTTACCGTGATGACGACGGGAATTTGATTGAAACTGCCATTTATTATCCGTACAAAGATAACAAATATCTGATGGTGTGGGAATCCGAGGATGACTATTGCAAGAAGATGCCTGCGATATACAGGAAAGATACATCCGGAGTGCATGAACGGGTTGCGGATTCTGAGCTGGCGGAAAAGATCTACACTTCATACAAAGTTGTTACTTATACTATTCATCAGAGTGACGACGGACCTTCCTGGTACTACGGTAATCATGGAACGCCGTCAGCACAGTCGCCTTTAGAGGCATTTAATATGATGTGCATGAATGCCGGAGTAGGTGTTGAAGTTAAATTCTGTCCGAACTGCGGCGCTAAGAGAGCGGATAATGCAAAGTTTTGTACCGAATGCGGTGCGAGATTGGAGGAATAAATGGATATCGTATTCAAAAAACTGACAGAGGAATATCTGGACAGGATCATAGAAATGAGGATCAGTCAGATGACAGAGGAGTATACATCGGTAGGAAAAAAAGTTCCCGAAGATGTGGATCTGAAAAAAGCCCTTCGGGATTTTTATGTGAAGAATCTGGCTGCCGGCACATATGTGTCATGGCTGGCATTTGACGGGGACAGGATCGTGGGCACGAGTGGCATGTCATTTGCGGAGAAGCCGCCTTACTTCTCATGCCCTTCCGGAAAACTAGGGATATTGTCCAGCATGTACACTGATCCGGATTACAGAAGGATGGGTATAGCAACAGGATTGCTTGACAGAGTGGTTAACGAGGCAAGAGAGTATGGCTGCGGAACCATATATATCACCGCTTCCGATATGGGAGTGAAGCTGTATACCGCATACGGATTTGTACATAACGGCAATTTCATGCAATATAACTTTGATAAGTGATCATGAATAAATCTAAGAGTTCTGTTATCACACTTATACTATCTGGGGTCTTTCTGATAATACATATAGTTGTGACAGTGCTGTCATTTGCGTATGCATTCTGCGGAACATATGAGCATAATCAGCCTGCCAATATATGGTCTGTCATGTGGGACAGAGGTGTTGGCCTGGCACTGATACTGGCCAATCCGGTTTCGCTGATCCTCGGGATTGTGGGACTCGTGACCAAAAAGGAGAGCAGGATCCAGGGAGTAATATCCATTCTTCTTATCATATCGTTCTTTGCAGGTGTCATGAGCTGGGTATATGCTGTCGGGTCACATTATTGATGAGGGTATTATGAAAAACGTACAGGATTATTATCTTGAGCCGGGTGAATATTTTCGGATTTCGTTGTAGCCATAGGTGAAAAGCCCGGCATAAGAAGGAAGCCTGCTCCCGATGCTGTTTTCGAGGCACTTAAGGAACTGAAAAGCGATGTGAACGAAGCGGCATATATAGGAGTTTAGCAAGGAGAACATTAAAGATGAAAAAACTAACTGATCTTCCCGCCTGGGAAAGGCTTTTTAAGAGAATAGTATGGAGTCAGCTTGCCGGAACAGAGGGAAAGACTGTTCTTGACTTTGGAAGCGGTGAAGGCATTACCGCGGATCATTTTGCTGAAAATAACAACGTAACAGCTGTTGAGCCATGGGAAGATATGCTCAAGGACTCCTGGCACAATAATGATTACACACAGATCGTCGGGAATGTTACTTCACTGGCACAGTTTCCGGATAATAGTTTCGACGTTGTGATCTGTCACAATGTGTTGGAATATGTGGATGATAAATGTGAGATCCTGAAGGAACTTACAAGAGTATTAAAACCGGAAGGCTTTCTATCGATTGCCAAGCATAACAGAAACGGCAGGGTAATGCAGATGGCGGTTCTGCTGGATGATCTCGATAAGGCTAATGATCTGCTGGATGGGAAAAACAGTGCCGCTTCCAAATTCGGAGAGATCAGATATTATGAAGATGATGATATCACAAAATGGATCCCGGAACTGAGAATAGAAAAAGTATACGGAATACGTACATTCTGGGATCTGCAGCAGAATCAGGATAAGCATCCTGATGAGGAATGGCAGCATAAGATGATGGATCTGGAACTAAGAGTTTCTGAAATGCCGGCATTTCGCGAGATAGCATTTTTCCATCATTTGATATTAAAGAAAGTATAAGAAAAGTAAATCACTCAGGGCAACATGGCGGGACCAATTTAAGGTCCCGCATATTTTTTTAAAAAGTGTAACCATTTTGCCGGAATAATTGCTATATATGGTGAGAGGGCAAAAAGGAGACAGTAAAGGTGGAAGACAGTCAGATAATAGAGCTGTATCTCAACAGGGATGAATCGGCAATTTCCCATACGGCAGATAAGTACGGGAGTATGTTAAGGTCTGCCTCAAAGCGCATAACCGGTGATGCGGAAGAGGCAGAGGAATGTGTCAATGATACATATCTGGAGGCATGGAACAGAATACCTCCCAGCAAGCCGAGAGACTATTTTCCTGCTTTCCTGTCGCGAATTGTCCGCAACATTTCCATAAACAGATGTGTTCAAAGGGAGCGACTTAAGAGAAAAGCCTTTATTACGGAACTGTCTGAGGAAATGGAGCAGTGCATACCTTCTTCCGATAATGTTGAGAGCCGTATTGATGAGATGGAGTTCGGAAGACTGATCAGCGGATTCCTGCGTAAGCAGTCTGAAGAAAAAAGGAAGGCCTTCATAAGGAGATACTACTATCTTGATACGGTGACACAGATAGCCGAAGAATTCGGATGTTCGGAAAGCAAGGTAAAGACACAGCTTTTCAGACTGAGGAATGAACTCAGGAAATATCTTGAAAGAGAGGGATATGAAATATGAACGGATATGATGCATTGATCGGAATGTCGGAGATAGATGCGGATCTTATATATGAAGCAGAGACTGTTAAAAAGAGACGAGCTGTTTATGCATGGAGGTGGGCAGTAGCAGCTGCTGCACTGATACTGTGTATGGGCATCACTGTTCCGGTTATGGCGATGACAGGTAATGAAAAAGTATATGAAATACTGTACATGATATCCCCGGAACTTGCCCAGAAGTTAAAGCCGGTAAATATGTCATGCGAAGACGACGGAATACTAATGACGGTCGTTGCTGCCGATGTGTATGATGACAGGGCAGAGGTGCTGATATCGCTGAAGGACCTTACGGATAACAGACTTGATGGTACAACGGATCTGTTCGACAGTTACAGCATACATACTCCCTATGATCAGTCGGGCGGATGCTCCCTTGTAGGCTTTGATGAAGAATCGGGCGAACTTATATATATGATCTCTGTTGAGCAGATGGATCACGTTCTTATTCCGGGTGATAAGATCACATTTTCCATCAGTCAGCTCCTCACAGGAAAAAAACATTTCGAACTGAGCATTGATCAGATTGATACGGCAAACCTTCCGGTGATAATGGAGTGTCTTGCAGATCCGAATTTCAGAGGATACAGCGGAAGCGATATAGAAGACGGAATGCAGATTATCATTCCTGGTGAAGAAGTGCTTTTGGATGAGGGCGTCACCCTGACCGGTTACGGACTGGTGGATGGTCAGCTCCATGTTCAGATAAAATATGATGACATTTATCACACCGACAATCATGGATTCCTGTATCTGGAAAAAGAAGACACGGACAGAGTGTTGTATGCAGGCAGTTATGCCTTCTGGGATGAAAGTCATACAGACAGCTATGAGGAATATGTCTTCGATATCCCTGCCGAGGAATTGCAGGAATACAGATTAGGAGGAGAATTCTGGACCTGCACAGGCGGTCCCATTGAAGGAGACTGGAGTGTTACCTTCCCCTTATCATGATCATATATTCGCGTTTATCCCCCACATTCTACCATTGGTTGCGGTATAATGTGGGGGATGTTTTTATGTGTGACCAGAGGTTTACAGAGAATGATCATTATAATGAGTAATCCGGATATATTATCCAAAACCGGGCGGGATATCAGACTTCTAAAGTATAAATCTGATAAGATCAAACTTGTAACTCCCGTAGAATTTGTTTCGGAAACGGAGGGAAAAGAGTAATGGCTAGTAACACTATTGAACTATTGAATAAAGGAATGGAATGTCTTAAGGATAATCTTGGAGTGGTTGATGCCGAGATGTTTATTTCTATTATAATCCGAGAGAAATTTGATTATACAAGTTGGCAGCGTGAATATTTCGATGCTATGGCTCCCGGACAATTTGGTAAAGAAGCTGCCGAGTATGCAAAGGACCATCAATTTAAAGGAAATGCAGAGAGAATATAGTAGCTTTATCGATGAACATTTTAAATAGCTTTTTTAGAAAGTATGGCGGGATCCTGTGTGATTCCGCTATTATTTTGAAATAGACTTATTGCTCGAATAAGGGTGCAATTCAATATTTAAGTAGCATTATCTACGGATTAATGTAACTGAAAACTGAATATCGGATGCGCGGAAAACTGATGAATTTCGGGGATAAATCGGGCAATAAAATCAAAATGGTAGAATAATGGTAGAAATGGGATAAAAAATGAGGGTTCCTGTTTTTGCGAAACCCTCATAAACACTGAATCGTGCGTGATGGTCACGCCGACTAAAAGAGGCTCTAGCCGCTCGAAGGAAAGCC